>NZ_JBHZAH010000027.1:0-49836 GCF_042754225.1 Rhodococcus sp. NPDC059234 | reverse complement strand
GGTGCGGTTACGGAGGGACGTCCGTCCGTAACCGCACCACTGCGCGAAGCGCATCAGAATTCGATCTCGAGCCGGTCGGTGACGGGACGGGCCTGGCAGCCGAGGATGTAGCCGGCGGCGATGTCTTCGGGGTCGAGGATCTCGCTGTTGTCCATCTCGACCTTGCCCTGGAGCACCGTGCAGGCGCAGGAGCCGCACTCGCCCTCCTGGCACGAGTAGGGCACGTCCAGGCCCTTGGCCAGCATGATGTCGACGAGGGTCTGCTTGCGCGGCCAGCTCAGCTCGTGGGTCTCGCCGTCCAGGGTGACCGAGACGCTCGCGGCGTCGGCAGCCTCTTCCGCGGTGACCTCCTCGAGCTCGACATCCAGGAACGGGTCGCCCGCGAGCGAGTTGAACACCTCGGCGTGCACGGACGTGCGCGGCACGCCTGCCTCGGCGAGGGCCTTGTGCACGGTGTCCATGAACGGGCCGGGGCCGCACATGAACGACTCGAAGCCGGCGAACGGAGCGGCCAGGGTCGCGAACTGATCCGGGGTGGGCAGGCCCTGCAGGCTCTCGAGCCAGTGCACCACCGTCAGTCGCGTCGGGTACTGGGCGGCGAGGCTGCGCAGCTCGTCGCGGAAGATCACGGAGTTCTCGTCGCGGTTGGCGTAGATCAGCACAACCTTGCCCGAGCCCTCGCTGAGGGCGGACTTGAGGATCGAGATGACCGGGGTGATGCCGCTGCCGGCGCCCCAGAGCAGGAAGTCGTGGTCGAGGGACTTCGGGGTGAAGACGCCGGACGGCGGCAGCATCTCGATGGTGTCGCCGACCTTGACGTTGTCGCAGAGCCAGTTCGAGCCGTAGCCGTCGACGGTGCGCTTGACGGTGACCTTCGGCTCGGCGTCGCTGAACGGGGAGCTGGCCAGCGAGTAGCACCGCGCGACGGATCCGGTCCGGTCGCTCGGGATGCGCAGGGTCAGGAACTGGCCGGGCTTGTAGTCGAACTTGCTGCGCAGTTCGGCGGGAACGGCGAACACGAGCGACCGCGCGTCGGAGGTCTCCTCTACGACGCCCGACACTGTGAGCACAACCGACCTGGAGCTGTGCGGCACGTCAACAGTGGTCATCGGGATGGGTCCTCTCGGTGTTCGGGTCAAATCTGAAACGTGTTCTAGTTTCAAATGTAGCAGAAACCATGGAAGCAGCTGGATCGTAGAACTGGACCATCGGTTCCCGATAGCCGGGATACGCGAAATCAGGATTCCTGGGCGAGCTGGCGGTCGAGCTGCACCCGGAGCCCGGCAATCAGCGTCTCGACTCCGAAGCGGTAGATGTCGCAGCCGTGCACCTCGTCGAGGTGGCTCGTCGCGCGCGCGACGACCTCCGGTAGGCCGGTCCGGTCCGGCATGGTCGGATCCTGCGTCGAGGCTCCGCTGCGGCCGAACAGGTAGGTGTGGATCGTGGCGTAGGCGGCCAGCACGTTGCGCTCGGAGAAACCGGCGTCGAAGAGGATCTCCATCACGAGCGCGATCAGCCGACGCTGCTTGCGGAGCATCTGTTCGAGCAGGATCTCGCCGAGACCGGGGTACGAGGCGAGGCGCTCGTCGATCTGGTCGATCAGGATGCGCAGCCGCTCGGTCCAGGCCAGGGTGGGGTCGGGGGCGGTGACGCCGGCGAGCGCCGCGGTGGCGACCAGGTCGAGGAGTTCGTTCTTGTCGGAGACGTAGTAGTAGGGCGCCATGGCGGAGACGCCGAGTTCGCGCGAGAGGCGTCGCATCGACAGTTTGTCGAGTCCGTCGTCGTGCACGACGCGCAGCGCCGCCTCCACGATCTCCTGCTCGGACAGGTTGCCGTGTGCGGTGCTGGGCGTCCGTGAGTCGCCGGTGGAGTTGCGGCCAGCCGGTCGTCCCAAGATCACGGACTTGTCCGTCATCATGTCCTTCATGGCCTGAAATCGGGACGGCAGGCGCCGTTCCCGACTTCATTTTAGGGCGTATCGGCCGCGAGGGGAGCCGGTCTGGAGAAAAGTGTGAGGTGGCGGCCGGAGGCGGTCCGGCGGGTGGTGCTGCTACCCGCCCAGGGAAAGATCTTGATCGGCAACGGAATTCGAAGGGTGGCCGATCGAGAGGGATGCCAGTCCGTGCGAGAGGGTGTCGCTGCCTGCGCGCAGCAGTGCCGGCAGCTCGAGCGACTCGTCGTCGAGCCACTGCTCGTAGGCGGACAGGGCGACGCCGAGCACGGTCCATCCGACCGTCCGGGGCAGGTGATCCGACGGGCTCAGGTCGAGCCGCGCGGCCACGTACTCGGCGATGACCTCACGCCAGCCGTTGTACATGACCATCGAATAGGCCTGCAGTGCAGGCGCTTTCAGGATGATCTCCATGCGCTGACGGTGCAGCGCGGCGACGTCGGCGGGGAAGCTGTTGAACTCGAGCAAGGCCTCGGCGAGTCCCTCGGCCAGCGGGATGTCGGCGGGCAGCTCGGCGAGTTGCGCGCGCATGTTGTCCAGGTGCAGGTCGAAGTCGCCCCACGGCACGGCGTTCTTGGACGGGAAGTACCGGAAGAAGGTCCGCCTGGCGATGCCGGCGGCCTCGGCGATCTGGTCGACGCTGGTCTCTTCGAAGCCGTGCTCGGCGAACAGTGCGATGCCGATGTTGCTGATCCGGTCGCGCGTCGTGGACGGCCTGCGACCGATTCGACCAGTCGTTCTGCTCCCGCTTCGCACCAGTTTCTCCTCCGGTCTTTCATTCTGCACTCGATGCCATTATTGTCGTGAAGCGGGTCACATCGCATGTCGCACGTGGCCGGCACCAACCCTGACACAGGAGGCAAGTCGATGTCCGACCATCGCGAAACTGTCATCGCCGAGACCGAGCTCGTCCAGGAGTCGCTCGTGGAAGAGGTCTCGATCGACGGCATGTGCGGCGTGTACTGACCGTGGATCTCGACACCGGGTGGAAGCTTCACCCGCAGGTGGCGCTTCGCCCCGAGCCGTTCGGGGCGTTGCTCTACCACTTCGGCACCAGGAAGCTCTCCTTCCTCAAGAACGTCACGATCGTCGGCATCGTCGAGTCGCTGGCCGAGCACCCCGATGCGCGCACCGCGATCCGAGCGGCAGGCATCCCCGACTCGCAGGTCGACATGTACGCGCGCGCCCTGTCCACGCTGGCCGAGTCCACGATGATCGTGCCCGCCGCGGTCGGTACCACCAGCGCAGCCTGAGGCCGGCCCGCCCGGCCGCCATTTCCCCTCACTTCTTCCGCTAAGAGGACACAGCCCATGACCTCAGTCCTAGAGCCCCCTGCCGCGCCGGTCGGCCGGTTGGTCGACCAGTTCGAGCTCGGTCTCGACGCGCCGATCTGCCTGACGTGGGAGCTGACCTACGCCTGCAATCTTTCGTGTGTGCACTGCCTGTCGTCCTCCGGTCGACGCGACCCGCGGGAGTTGAGCACGGAGCAGTGCAAGTCGATCATCGACGAGTTGCAGCGGATGCAGGTGTTCTACGTCAACATCGGCGGTGGTGAACCGACGGTCCGGTCGGATTTCTGGGAGCTGGTCGACTACGCGACCGCGCACCAGGTGGGTGTGAAGTTCTCCACGAACGGCGTCAAGATCGACAAGGAGGTCGCCGCCCGGTTGGCCGCGAGCGACTACGTCGACGTGCAGATCTCGATCGACGGTGCGACCGCCGAGGTCAACGACGCGGTCCGCGGTCCCGGTTCGTTCGCGATGGCGGTCCGGGCGTTGGAGAACCTCGCCGAGGCGGGTTTCCGGGACGCGAAGATCTCGGTGGTCGTGACGCGGCAGAACGTGGGTCAGCTCGACGAGTTCAAGGCCCTCGCCGACCGGTTCGGGGCGACGCTGCGTATCACCCGGCTACGTCCGAGCGGCCGCGGCGCCGACGTGTGGGACGAACTGCACCCCACGCAGGAGCAGCAGCGTGAGCTCTACGACTGGCTGGTTGCCAACGGCGACGGCGTGCTCACCGGTGACTCGTTCTTCCACCTGTCGGCGTACGGTGACGCCCTGCCCGGGCTGAACCTGTGCGGCGCGGGTCGGGTGGTGTGCCTGATCGATCCGATCGGGGACGTCTACGCCTGCCCGTTCGCGATCCACGAGCAGTTCCTCGCCGGAAACGTCGTGGCGGACGGTGGATTCCAGCAGGTGTGGCAGCATTCGGACCTCTTCCGGGATCTGCGGTCCCCGCAGACCGGCGGCGCGTGCTCGAAGTGCGATCACTACGACGCCTGCCGCGGCGGTTGCATGGCCGCGAAGTTCTTCACCGGCCTGCCGATGGACGGCCCGGACCCGGAATGTGTGCAGGGATACGGGGAGTCGGCGTTGGCGGCCGATCGCAGCGTCCCCAAGTCCAGCCAGGACCACTCGCGGACCGGTAAGCGAGCCGAGCGTCGCGTCCCGGCGGCGCCGGTGCCGCTGACCCTGCTGACAACCCGGCCTCCGGCCAAGATCTGCGACGAGAACCCGCTCGCGGGAATGAAATAGAGGATTCCGATGGCTAAGAATGCGTGGTTCGAGACCGTTGCCGAGGCGCAGCGGCGGGCACGGAAGCGGCTCCCGAAGCCGGTGTACATGGCGTTGGTGGCCGGCTCGGAGAAGGGCGTGACGACCAGCGACAACCTCGATGCGTTCGCCGAGCTCGGGTTCGCGCCGCACGTCGCCGGGCTGTCGGACAAGCGGGACCTGTCGACCACCGTGATGGGGCAGCAGTTGTCGTTCCCGGTGATGATCTCGCCGACCGGTGTGCAGGCCGTGCACCCCGACGGCGAGGTCGCCGTCGCCCGGGCCGCCGCCGCGCGGGGCGTCGCGATGGGGCTGAGTTCGTTCGCGTCCAAGTCCGTCGAGGAGGTGACGGCGGCGAATCCGCAGACGTTCTTCCAGATGTACTGGGTCGGCACCCGTGAGGTGCTGCTGCAGCGGATGGAGCGGGCCCGCGCGGCCGGGGCGACCGGTCTGATCATGACGCTCGACTGGTCGTTCTCGATGGGCCGGGACTGGGGCAGCCCGGAGATCCCCGAGAAGATGAACTTCGACGCGATGCGCAAGAACGCCCTGCAGGGCCTGCTGCACCCGAAGTGGCTGTCGCAGTTCGTGAAGGCCGGCGCCATCCCGGATCTGACCACCCCGAACCTCGCTCCGCCCGGCGGCGGTCCGGCCCCCACGTTCTTCGGTGCCTACGGCGAGTGGATGGGCACCCCGCTGCCGACGTGGGAGGACGTCGCGTGGCTGCGTGAGCAGTGGGGTGGGCCGTTCATGCTCAAGGGTGTCATGCGGGTCGACGACGCCAAGCGCGCCGTCGACGCCGGGTGCACCGCGATCTCGGTGTCCAATCACGGCGGCAACAATCTCGACGGCACCCCGGCCCCGATCCGGGCACTGCCCGCGATCGCGGAGGCGGTCGGCGATCAGCTCGAGGTGGTGCTCGACGGCGGGATCCGCCGCGGTTCCGACGTCGTCAAGGCTCTCGCGCTCGGTGCGCGGGCGGTGATGATCGGCCGCGCGTACCTGTGGGGCCTGGCGGCGAACGGGCAGGCCGGTGTGGAGAACGTCCTCGACGTGCTGCGCGGCGGCGTCGACTCCGCGGTGCTCGGCCTCGGACACTCCTCGATCCACGACCTGACCCCGAAGGATCTGGTCATCCCGCCCGGCTTCCGCCGCGACCTCGGGATCTGACCACTGCCCCTCTCCGTCACCTCGAAGGCCACCCTGGCCGGGCGCACCGCCCAGTCCAGGGTGGTCTTCGGCGCTCACGAGACGAATCTCGGTGAGGGCCGCGCGTTGTCCGGGCGCCACGTCGACTACTACCGTCGCCGGGCCGTCGGCGGCTGCGGCATCGTCGTCACCGAGCATGCGTCCGTGTGCGCGGACGACTGGCCGTACGAGCGGGCCCCGCTCGCGGCGGACTGCGAAAGTGGTTGGCGTGACATCGTTGCCGCGTGCCGGCCGCACGGAACGCTGGTGCTCGCCGGGCTGAGTCACCGCGGCCTGCAGGGTTCGAGCGCGTACTCGCAGTCCGTGCTCTGGGGACCGTCCCCGGTCGCGGACGTGGTCACTCGGGAGCTGCCCGCGGAGATGGGCACCGCCGAGATCGACTCGGTGGTGGAGAGTTTCGCGGCGGCCGCCGCGCGGGCCGCCGCCGCCGACGTAGACGGGGTGGAACTCGACGCCGGTCCGACCGCGCTGCTGCGACAGTTCCTGTCCGGACTGACCAACACTCGCGCCGACGGCTACGGCGCCGACCGGTCGCGGTTGTTGCGGGAGGTCGTCGCCGCGGTGCGCGCCGAGATCGGCGTCGGCCGGATCCTGTCGTTGCGGCTCAGCTGCGACGAACTCGCCCCGTGGGCGGGCATCACTCCCGAGTCGGCGGCACGGACCGCGTCCGAACTGGCGTCCACGCTCGACCTGCTCGTGGTCGTGCGCGGTGGGCCGATGTCCGCGACGGCGTACCGACCGGACGCGCACACGCCGCCGATGTTCAACGTGAAACTCTGCCAAGACATTCGCGTGGCGACACGCGGATCTGTTCCAATCGTCCTGCAGGGCAGCGTGATCGACGTCGACGAGGCTCAGCGATCCGTCGACGACGGCGTCGCCGACCTGGTCGAGATGACGCGGGCGCAGATCGCCGATCCGGACCTCGTCGCGTCCGCCCGGTCGGGTCGGGCGGCGCGGCCGTGCGTGCTGTGCAACCAGGCATGCCTCGTGCGTGATCCGAGGAACCCGATCGTCACCTGCATCGGCAATCCCGACGCCGGCCACGAGTCGACCGAAGAACCCTCGCCCGCGGCGGCGTTCCAGGCGCTGGTGGTCGGCGGCGGGCCCGCCGGCCTCGAGGCAGCGCGGGTCCTGGCGGCCGGGGGAGCCCGGGTGACGTTGGCCGAGCGTTCGGAGCGACCGGGTGGCGCGCTCGCCGCCGCGGCGGTCGGTCCGGGCCGAGATCGGTTGGCCGCGTTGCCGGGCTGGATCGAGGGACAGTGCCGCCGGCTCGGGGTCCGCATCGAGACCGGGCGTGCGGTGACCGCCGGAGACGTCGAGCGCGCGCTCGCCGCCGGGACCGCGGTCGTTCTCGCCGCCGGCGGGGTCGCGGCTCCGGCGCGGTGGCCGGGGCCGTCCGACGTCTCGGTGCTCACCGCGGCGGGCGTGCTGTCGGGGGAACCGATGCCGGCCGGACCGGTCGTGGTGTACGACCCGGTCGGTGGTCCCGTCGCGGTCGGCCTCGCCGAGTGGCTGGCGGCCGCCGGGCACGAGGTCACCTTCGTGACACCCGACCCGGTGGCGGGGACCCTGCTCGGACGCACCGGCGACCTGGCGGACGCGAACGCCAGGCTCGCGCGCGCCGGGGTCACACGGCGACTGCGCACTCGTGTCGTCGGACCGGCCGCCGGCGGTGTCGGAGTCGAGCACGTGCACACCGGGGAGCTCGAGACCGTGCCGGCCGCCGCGCTGGTCGACTGCTCGCATCGACTGCCCGGGACCTCGTTCGACGGCGTGTCGCGGGAGGCCGTGCGAGCCGGCGACCTCGTCGCACCCCGCACGGTACTCGAGGCCGTCCGGGAGGGCCGCGCGGCGGCGAGAATGCTGTTGCGAGGCGAGCATTCGTGACCCGCTACCGGCACCTGCTCACACCGCTGCGGATCGGCCCGCGCACGGTGCGGAACCGGGTCGTGTTCACCGCGCACCTGACCAATGCCGCCGTCGACGGCCTGCCCTCCGACCAGCACGTGGCCTACTACGAGGCCCGCGCCAGGGGCGGAGCCGGACTGATCGTCACCGAGGAGCACTGCGTCCACCCGACGGACTGGCCTTACGAGAAGGTGATTCGCGGCTACCGGCCCGAGACTGTCGCGGGCTACCGCCGGATCACCGAGGCGGTGCACGCTCACGGCGCGGTGATTGTGGCGCAGCTCAACCACAACGGCGGTCAGGGCTCGGGCATGTACTCCGAACTGCCGTTGCTGGCGCCGAGCCCGGTGCCGGACCCCCTGTTCCGGGAGGTACCCCGGGCCGTCGACGATGCCGACATCGCCGAGTTGGTCGCGGGCTACGCGACCGTCGCCCGGCACTGCCGGCTCGGGGGCTTCGACGGCGTCGAACTGCAGTGCTCCCAGTCGTCCATCATCCGGGCCTTCCTCGCACCCGCGTCGAATCACCGAACCGACCGCTACGGCGGCACTCTCGGCAATCGTGCCCGGTTCCTGCTCGAGGTGATCGAGGCGGTCCGCGACGAGATCGGATCCGAGCTGGTGCTCGGCGTGCGGTTGACGGGCGAGGAGTCGATCGCCCGGGGCATTCACCTCGACGAGGCGGTCGAGGTCGCCGCCATGGTGGAGGCGAGCGGCCGGGTGGACTACGTCAACACCTCGATCGGGATGGCCACCGAGACCCTGCACCTGATCGAGGCGTCGATGGCCGTGCCACGCGGGTATTCGCTGTTCATCCCCGGTGCGATCCGGCAGCGGGTCTCGTTGCCGGTGATCGGCGTCGGCCGCTTCACCGATCCCGACCAGGCCGATCGTGCGCTCGCCGAGGGACACTGCGACCTGGTCGGGGTGGTGCGGGGGCAGATCGCGGACCCGGACTTCGCGGCCAAGGCGGAGGCCGGGCAGCCACAGGACATCCGGACCTGCCTGTCCTGCAATCAGGAGTGCATCGGGCGGGTCGGGATGAATCGCTGGCTCGGGTGCGTCGAGAACCCCGAGGCGGGTCGGGAGTCGGTGCCGCTGCCGCCGCCGACGCGCCGGCCGCGGCGGGTGGTCGTGGTGGGCGGCGGGCCGGCCGGACTGCAGGCGGCGGCGACGGCGGCGCGGCGCGGTCACGAGGTGACGCTGTACGAGCGGGCGCAGCGGACCGGCGGACAGGTCGCCGCGGCGGCATCCGCTTCCGGGCGTGCCGAATTCGGCACCCTGGTACGCAATCTCGAGCACGAGTGCGTCCGGCGCGGAGTCCGGGTCCGCACCGGCGTGAGCGTCGACCACGCCGTCGTGCGGGCGCTCGCGCCGGAAGTCGTGATCGTCGCGACCGGCGCGCGGCCGCACCGACCCGGCTGGGCCGGTGACAGCGTTCGGGTGGTCGACGTGCGGGACGTGCTCGAGGGCCGTGTGGCGCCGTCCGGGCGGGTGCTGGTGTTCGACGAACTCGGTTTCCACCAGGGCACCTCGGTCGCGGAGACGCTGGCGGAGCGCGGCTGCGCGGTGACCGTCGCGACCAGCGCCATGATCGTCGGACAGGACCTGGGTCTGACCCTGGACATGGAGGGCTGGCAGCGGCGCGCGCACGAGAAGGGCATCGCGCAGTGGACCGACCTGGTGCCCGTGTCGGTGACCGAGGCCGGCAGCTCGGTGCGGGTCGCGCTGCTGCACCACCCGACCGGCGTCGTCAGCGAACCCGAGTTCGACTCGGTGGTGTGCTGCGTGCACCAGCGACCGGTCGACGCGCTATGGAAAGAACTGTCCGGGAATGCATTCGAGGTTCACCGGATCGGTGACGCGCTCTCGCCCCGGCGCGCCGACGCGGCGGTGGTCGAGGGCCACCGGGCGGGCATGTCGGTGTGAGCGCTCAGATGCCGGTCGGGAGGTCGCCCGGCAGCAGGTTCTGCGGTGTCTGGCGCAACGTCCATCTCTTCGAGCCGGTTCGGGTCAGCACCCACACCACGTCGTAGCGATCCTCCGGCCACGGGTCGGGGACGTCGGTGTCCACGCTGCCGATGGCAGCGACGATCTCGGGCAGGTACTCGCGTTGCCAGGAAACCAGCACCGGGCCGGGCGTGCGCACCAGGGTCTTGGCGAGTGCCTTGATGTCGGACCTGCCGAAGCCGGTGTCCACGGTGACGCCGAGCGCAGCGGCGAGCGGGGTCACCGTTTGCACCGGCCGCCTGCTGCCGTTCTTCTTCCTCGGGGTCGATGCGAACAACGCGACCGGCCGCGCCAGTCCCGAGGCAGAACCGGCGGCGTCCGGTGCGAACAGGCCGACCAGGGCGTGGGCCCGCTGCCAGCCGGTGGGCGTGAGCGATTCGTCGCAGCGGGCACCCGCCTCGTCCACGCCGAACGGAGGGTGGTCGCCGTCGGGTCGTTCGGCGTGCCGGATGAGCATGATCGTCGACGCGTGCGAGTCCAGGTCCCCGGCCATGCCGGCCATTCTCGCCGATCTCACCCCGGGGTGATGGGAACCGGCCGTCGGTCAGGCCGCATGATGGTTCCCGTCGCCCGTGGGGAGGGCGGTCTGCAGGAGTCCCCAGGAGAACTGCGCCCGGCACGTCGTGCCGTCCGGCGCCGCGAACTCGGCCGTGACGTGGCTCGCGACGGGGCCCGCGGCCGCGCGATAGCGGACTGGTGCGCATGCGATTTCGAGGTCGTCGACGGTGACGATCCACGGCCGCAGATCCTCCGGTGTGGCGATCGCCGGCGCGGGGGAGCCGGCGATCCGGGCGAGCCGCTCGTCGACCACGGCACCACCGGGGCCCGAAGTGACCTGGAACTGCAGGCCGGGCCACAACGGCATCGGCCAGGCCTCGACGGTCAGCTCGCCGACGAGCGGCACCCTGCGAGTGGTCACGACCGCGGGCGACCCCAGCGCGAGGCGGTACCGGGTGGCCCCACCGGGAAAGTGCCCGCGCAGACCGCGCTGCCACTGGGCGTGCGCCGCGCGAAGGTCGGTCCCGCTCTTGCCGAGGGTCTTCATCGCGGCCGTGACGAGGGCGGGCTGGTAGTCGTTCATCCGCCGCAGCAGCATCAGCTCGAAGTTGACGACGCCAAACCCCGTGAGCGGCATTCGGTCGAGGGTCATCGGACCTCCTCGGTTCGACGGAAGGGTAACAACAGGCCGGGTAACCGGTTAAAGTGGTGACATGGAGAGTGGGTCGACCTGGGCGGTACCCCTGAGGTCACGCGAGGGCGTCGAGTTCTCGGTGGTCACCGGTGCGGCCTGCATCGACTTCGTCTACACCGGTGGCCTCGGCGACCGCGCCCGGTGGGAGTCCCTGCATCGCCCCGAAGACCTGGCGGCGTGGGCCGTCGCCTCGCGGCTCGTGCGCGACGCCGTCCCGCTGTCCGAGATGGTGGTCACGGACGCGGATCTCGAGGCCGCGATCGAGTTGCGGGAAGTGTTGTGGCGCAGCATCGACAGGCTTGCCGACGGCGCGGCCGTCGACCGCACCGACGTCACGGCTCTGAACGCGTACGCGAGTCGGCCCGACCTCGCGCCCCGGCTCGGCGACGGCGGGCTCACCGTCGCGACGCCGATCGCGGCGTCCCAACTCCTCTCCACCTTGGCCCGGGACGCCATCGCGCTGGCGGGTGGGCCCCTGCGTGAGCGTGTCCGACGCTGCGCGGCACCGGACTGCCCGCTGCCGTTCGTCGACACGTCGCGGCCGGGTACCAGGCGTTGGTGCGCCATGGCGCGCTGCGGAAACCGGGACAAGGCACGAACGAGACGACGGACGGAGACGCGCGATGACCGGGGTGCGTGAGGTGGGCCTGAGCAAGGACGTGGGCTGGGAGATCGGCGTGTCGAAGACGTTGCCGTACCAGCTCGAGGAGGTCTGGCGGACGGTCGCCGGAAATCCCGCCGCCTGGCTGGGGGAGGGTGCGCGGCTGCCGGACCGTCCGGGCGGGTCGTGGACCGCGGACGACGGCACCCGCGGCGAACTGCGCAGCCACCGAGACCACGACCGAATCCGGCTCACCTGGCGCCCGCCGTCCTGGACTCACGACAGCACCGTCCAGGTGACGGTGCGGTCGGCGGCGACGGGCACGACGATTCGGTTCCATCAGGAGCGCCTGACCAGTGCCGCCGAGCGCGCCTCCCAGCGGACGTACTGGCAGTGCGTGATGGCAGGGCTGGAGGCGGCGCTGGCGCAGTCGCGCGACCAGGAGGCATAGCATTTCGGGCATGCCCGAGCCCCTCGCCGTCGCCACGTCGCCCGAGATCGCCGAGGCGGTCCCGGCCCTCGCGGTCCCGGTGGGTTCGCTCGAACAGCACGGTCCCCACCTGCCGCTCGACACCGACACCCGGATCGCCGTCGCCGTTGCCGCCGCGCTGCCCGGACTGACCCTGGCGCCGGCCATCGCCTACGGGGCCAGCGGGGAACACGAGGGATTCGCGGGAACCGTGTCGATCGGCAGTGCGGTGCTCCAGTCGGTCGTCGTCGAGTACGGGCGGTCGGCGTGTCGCTGGTCCCCGCGCGTGTTGCTGGTGAACGGACACGGCGGCAACGCCCCGGCACTCGCCGAGGCGGTCGCGCTGTTGCGGTACGAGGGTCGGGACGTGGCCTGGCTGCCGTGCGCGGTTCCCGGGGCGGACGCCCATGCCGGTCATACGGAAACGTCTCTACTGCTGCATATTTCACCGGAGGTGGTGCGTCTTGACCTGGCCGAACCGGGGGACCTGCGGCCGATAGGCGAGATCATGCCCGCGATGCGCCGCGGCGGCGTCGGGGCGGTCAGTGACAACGGGGTGCTCGGCGACCCGACGGCAGCGGACGCGATCGCGGGCGCACGCATGTTCGAGCAGATGGTGGCGCGAGGTGCGGCTGCCCTCGCGCGGTGGCAACCGGACGATCGTGGCATGTTGCGGTGAGAGCAGATCCGAATACGATCACCTGATGCGCCAAGCTCGACTGCCCGACGGGTTCGGGGTGAGAATCGACCCGAAGGTGCGCACCTTTTCCGACGGGCGCGTGCTCATCGGCGGTTCGCCGACCCGAATGCTCAAGCTCGCGCCGACCGCCGCCGCGATGATCGGTGACGGCTACCTGAAGGTGGTGGACCCGCAGTCCGCCGCCGTCGCGCGGCACCTGCTCGACTCCGGGGTGGCGAACCCGCGGCCGATGAGCTCGCCGCCGAGCCAGGACGTCACCGTCGTCATCCCCGTCCGGAACAACACCGCGGGCCTGAACCGTCTGCTGCCCGCGCTGCGCGGACTGTCGGTCATCGTGGTGGACGACGGGTCGGATCACCCCGTCACCCCGCCGCCGGTCGACGACGGTCGCGGCAGCGTACGGGTGCTCCGGCACGATGCCTCGCAGGGTCCCGCGGCGGCTCGGAACACCGGACTTTCCTCCGCAACAACAGAATTCGTGGCGTTTCTGGACTCGGACGTGGTGCCCCGGGTCGGCTGGCTCGAATCCATGCTCGGTCACTTCAGTGATCCCGCCGTTGCCATGGTTGCACCACGCATCATCGCGCTCACACCCGAGGGCGGGGCGATCGCCCGGTACGAGCACGCGCGATCCTCGCTGGACCTCGGTCGCAAGGAAGGCCCGGTGCGCGCCGGCAGCGCGGTGTCGTACGTGCCCAGCGCGGCGATGCTGGTGCGGCGGCGCGCGCTCGAGGAGTGCGGCGGCTTCGACGATGCCATGCACGTGGCCGAGGACGTCGACCTGTGCTGGCGTCTGCACGCCGCGGGCTGGCGGCTCCGGTACGAGCCGATCGCCCATGTCGCCCACGACCATCGGGTCTCGTTCCGCACCTGGTTCGGTCGCAAGATGTTCTACGGCACCGGTGCCGCCCCGCTCGCCGCCCGGCACGAGGGTCAGGTGCCGCCGGTCGCGATGTCCGCCTGGACCCTGGTGGCGTGGCTGCTCGCGGCGACCTGCACGCGGATCGGGCTGCTGGCGGCGATCGGTACGCAGGTGGTCACCGTGATCCGGCTGCGCCGCACGTTCGGGGAACTGGACAAACCGACCCGCATCGCGGTGGTGCTGGCGGTCCAGGGGCTTGCCGGCGGGGCCTGGCAACTCGCGTCCGCGATGTGCAGACACTACTGGCCGGTCACCGTCGTCGCGGCCGTGCTCTCCCCGCGGGTGCGCCGCGCGGTGATCGCGGTGGCGGTCGCCGAGGGCGCGGCCGACTGGTGGACGCACCGCGAGCCCGGCGGGCTCGGACCGGTCCGGCACGTGGTGTTCAAACGACTCGACGACCTCGCCTACGGCGCCGGACTGTGGCGGGGCGCGGTCGGCGAACGCAGCGCCGCGGCGCTGACCCCGCGCCTGAACGGCTGACCGGGGTGCCGGGCTCGGAACCGGTGGCCGACGTGATCGTGGTCGGCGGTGGTTCCGGGGGGTGTGTGGTCGCGGCCCGGCTGAGCGAAAATCCCGACCGCACAGTCGTTCTCGTGGAGGCAGGCCCGGACGGCGCTCGGTCCGGGCCGATCGGAACCCTGCCGGTGGGCCCCGGCAGTCCGCTGGTGTGGCGCTATCCCGGTGAACTGCAACCGGGCCGGGGAGTCACCGTCGCACGTGGCCGGACCCTGGGCGGCTCCGGCGCCGTCAACGGCGGCTACTTCGTGCGAGGTACCGCCGCGGACTTCGAGTCCTGGCCGGCGAGCTGGTCGTACGCCGAGGTGCTGCCGTACTTCCGGAGGCTCGAGACGGACCCTTTCGGCGACCGGCGTTGGCACGGCGACAGTGGACCGATTCCGATCACGCGGACGGCGGCCGCGGCGCAGCACCCGATCAGCGCGGCCTTCCTCGACGCCGCCGCGGCGGCGGGCTTCGGCTACCGCGCCGACCTCAACGAGCCCGACGCCGCGGGGGCCGGTCCGGTCCCGCTCAATGCCGCGTCGGGTGCCCGGGTGAGCACCGCCGCGGCGTACCTCGGTCCCGCAGCCGGTCGCCCGAACCTGCGAGTGCGCACCGGGGTGGTCGCTCGCCGAGTGGTCGTCGACGGCGGCCGAGCGGTCGGGGTGGAGGTCGGAGTAGGCCCGCGGAGCCGGGTGCTGCGCGCCCGGACCGTGGTGTTGTGTGCAGGCGCGGTGGGTACACCGCACCTGCTGATGCACTCGGGAATTGGTCCGGCGCAGCAGCTTTCGGCGCTCGGAATGCCCGTGGTCGTGGACCGGCCCGGCGTCGGACAGGGATTCGAGGACCACCCCGAGGTGACCGTCGGGTGCCGGCTCGTGCAACCGTCCCCGCACGAGCCCACACGCGCGATCCTCGAGGTGGTGCTCGAGGCCGATGGCATCGAATTGCGTCCGTACACGGCACCTTTCGGTGACGTCATCTCCGGGCTGGACGACCCGGTGGGGCGCATCGGGGTGGCGCTCATGCGCCCGGAGAGTCGTGGCGAGGTGGTGCTGCAGTCGGCCGATCCTGCCGTTCCGCCGCTCGTGCGGTACCACTACCTGCGGTCGGCGGAGGACCGCGCGGCCATGCGGTCCGGGCTCGAGCTCGCGCGGGACCTGCTGGCCTCGCCGGGGTACGCACGACTCGTCGTGCCGATCCCCGCGGTTCCCGCCGCGACCGGGACGTTCGAGAATCTGGGGACCTCGATGCACCTGTCCGGCAGCTGCCGGATGGGCGCCGCCGACGACGCAGCCGCGGTGGTCGACGACCGGTGCCGGGTGCTCGGTGTCGACGGGTTGTCGGTGGCTGACACCTCGGTGATGCCCGCCCTGACCTCGCGCGGCCCACACGCCACCGCGGTGATGATCGCCGAGCGGGTAGCCGACTTCCTGGACGCCTGACCAGCGGACCTGCGCCCGCAGGCGCTGTGACCCGCGTTACAGTAGTGGGGACGTCACGGAGGGAATCGATTGGCCAGAACTCCGAACGGCAACCCGTGGGTGGCCGTCCGACCAGATGAGGACATCGCGGTACTCGCCCGCACGGTGTCGACCGCGCACCGCTCGTTCGTCGACAGCGGGCGGTCGTCCGTTGCCGGTCGGCCGGACGCGTCCCCGGTGCGACCGGTGGTGTTCGACTCCTGGCTGCGCAGCCGCAGCCGCGGCATCGATCCCGACGGTATCGACGAGTCGGGCGACATGGGCGCCCGCGAACTCGACGAGTACCGCGACTCGCACCCGATGGCCCTGATCCGGCCGGTCGTGCGCAAGCTTCTCGTCGAGGACGCCGCGGACACCGGACTCCTCGTGGCGATCAGCGATGCCGCGGGCCGGTTGCTGTGGGTCGAGGGCGACAGGGTGGCGAAGGATCGGGCGCTCGCGATGAACTTCGTGGAGGGTGCGGACTGGAGCGAGGAGCGCGTCGGCACCAACGCGCCCGGTACCGCGCTCGCCGTCGATCACTGCGTGCAGATCTTCGGGGCCGAACATTTCAGCCGCAACGTGCACGACTGGAGTTGTTCGGCGGCGCCCGTGCACGACCCGATGAGCGGGCAGATCCTCGGCGCCATCGACATCACCGGAGGTCCCCGGGTCGCGGTGCCGGAGGTGCTCGCGCTGGTGCGCGCCACGGTCGCGGCCGCGGAGTCCGAGTTGCGGTTGCACCTGCTCAACTCGCCCAGGCTGCTCGGCGCGGCGCCGCCCCGGCTGGCGGTCCTCGGCTCGGAGCGGCCCACCCTGGTCCGGGACGGTGAGCGGATACCGCTGTCGCGGCGGCACGCGGAGATCCTGCTTCTGCTCGCGGACCACCCCGAGGGCCTGAGCTCGGACCAACTCGCCATCCTGCTCGACGAGTCCGAACTGGACTCGGTCACGATCCGCGCCGAGATGTCCCGTCTGCGAAAAGTTTTCGGGGCGGAGGGTCTAGGGTCCCGGCCGTACCGACTGCTCACCGAACTGAGCTCCGACGTCGACGAGGTCCGTCGCTCGCTCGAACAGGGGGATGCCGCCGGAGCGCTCACCGTCTATCGGGGGCCGGTCCTGCCGGGGTCGGTGGCGCCCGGCATCGAGGACATCCGGGCCCAGTTGCGCGGCCGGATGCAGGCGGCCCTGCTGCGCGCCGGCGACCGGACGCTGCTCGCCCGGTGGACGGCCACCGTGGAGGGGCGTGAGGACGCGTCGGCCTGGGCCGCGTACCTCTCCTCTCTCGACCCCGATTCCCCGATGTATGCCCAGGTCGGGGCCAGGATTGCCCTGCTCGACGGGCAGCTGAGCCGATGAGTCCGGCGTACGCAACGTAGTTGCAACCATCGGGCTCGTAGTGTTCCGGATCACACCAGCGACAACACGGTAAGGAGTCCCGATGACCGTCTACGCCCGCCCGGGTACACCCGAGGCACTCATGTCCTTCCAGCCGCGTTACGGCAACTACATCGGCGGCGAGTGGATCGCGCCGACCAAGGGGCAGTACTTCGAGAACGCGACCCCGGTCACCGGTCAGGTCTTCTGCGAGATCCCGCGCAGCACCGCGGAGGACATCGACCTGGCCCTCGACGCCGCGCACGCCGCCGCACCGAGCTGGGGCAAGACGTCCGTTGCCGAACGCGCGGTGATCCTCAACAAGATCGCCGACCGCATCGAGGAGAACCTCGAGTCGATCGCGCTCGCCGAGTCCTGGGACAACGGCAAGCCGATCCGCGAGACCCTCAACGCGGACATCCCCCTCGCCGTCGACCACTTCCGCTACTTCGCGGGAGCCATTCGCGCGCAGGAGGGTTCGCTGTCGGAGATCAACTCCGAGACCGTCGCCTACCACTTCCACGAGCCGCTGGGCGTGGTCGGTCAGATCATCCCGTGGAACTTCCCCATTCTGATGGCGGTGTGGAAGCTCGCGCCCGCACTCGCGGCGGGCAACGCGGTTGTCCTCAAGCCAGCCGAGCAGACCCCGGCGTCGATCCTTTACCTGTTCGGCATCATCGGCGATCTGCTGCCGCCCGGTGTCGTCAACATCGTCAACGGCTTCGGCACGGAGGCGGGCAAGCCGCTCGCGTCGAGCCCGCGGATCAAGAAGATCGCGTTCACCGGTGAGACCACCACCGGCCGGCTGATCATGCAGTACGCCTCGCAGAACCTGATCCCGGTCACCCTCGAGCTCGGCGGCAAGAGCCCGAACATCTTCTTCTCCGACGTGCTCGCCGCCAACGACGACTACCAGGACAAGGCCCTCGAGGGCTTCACGATGTTCGCCCTCAACCAGGGCGAGGTCTGCACCTGCCCGTCGCGTTCGCTGATCCAGGCCGACATCTTCGACGAGTTCCTGGCGATGGCCGCGATCCGCACCAAGGCCGTCCGGCAGGGCGACCCGCTCGACACCGACACGATGATCGGCGCCCAGGCCAGCAACGACCAGTTCGAGAAGATCCTCTCGTACATCGAGATCGGCAAGGCCGAGGGCGCGCAGCTGATCACCGGCGGCGAGCGGGCCGATCTCGGTGGCGACCTGTCCGGCGGCTTCTACATTCAGCCGACGGTCTTCACCGGCCACAACAAGATGCGGATCTTCCAGGAGGAGATCTTCGGCCCGGTGGTGTCGGTGACCTCCTTCAAGGACTACGCCGAGGCGATCGAGATCGCCAACGACACCCTCTACGGTCTCGGCGCGGGTGTGTGGTCGCGCGACGGCGGCGTCGCCTACCGGGCCGGCCGCGACATCCAGGCCGGCCGGGTGTGGACGAACACCTACCACCAGTACCCCGCGCACGCGGCGTTCGGCGGCTACAAGCAGTCCGGTATCGGCCGCGAGAACCACCACATGATGCTCGACCACTACCAGCAGACCAAGAACCTCCTGGTCAGCTACGCGCCGAAGGCTCAGGGCTTCTTCTGAGCCACGCGGCAACGTGAACGGCCGGGGCGCCCGTCGCACCCTCCGCCCCTCGGCGGACGCCCCGGTTTCCCACCAGCGGTGCACGGAGGACCTGATGACCGACACGACGACGCCCGGCCGCATCGTCGCCACCGCCGGAGCGGTCGACCTGCTTCGTCGCCTCCGCGCCGCACACGGACCGCTGATGATGCACCAGTCCGGTGGCTGCTGCGACGGTTCGGCGCCGATGTGTTATCCCGCAGGTGAATTCATCGTCGGCGACCGCGACGTCCTGGTGGGCCTGCTGGACCTGCGCCTGGGCGTGGGGGAGGTTCGGGCGGGCCTGCCCCCCGACGCCGACGCGGTCCCGGTGTGGATCTCGGGACCGCAGTTCGAGGTGTGGAAGCACACCCAGCTGGTGCTCGACGTGGTCCCCGGCCGCGGCTCGGGGTTCAGCCTCGAGGCGCCGGAGGGCATGCGGTTCCTCAGTCGGGCGCGGGCCTTCGCCCCGGCCGAGATCGACGCCCTCGCCGACGGGGATCTGGTTACCGGGGAGGGCTGGGCGTCCGGCAGCAGGCCGGTCCCACCCACGGAACCTCAGGTGGTGGCGGAGGCCGCCGACGCCTGTCCGGTGCCGGCACGCGGTGGTAACGCACCGGCAATCGATAGCTGACTTGATCACTCAATGCTGTGGTTCGACGCGACGCCGCTGGCGGCCGCGCGGGCCGCCGTGTGAAGATTCTCGATGAGAAGGAGGTCGCCATGGCGATCACCACGAAGAAGACGCAGCACGAGGACTTCCATACCGAGGACAGTGAGTACCTCGCGAAACGGACCCTGAGATCGGGTTCCGCGGGCTGGTTGCTGCTCGCCGGCCTTGGCGTGAGCTACGTGATCTCGGGCGATTACGCGGGCTGGAACAACGGCCTGGCCGAGGGTGGCTTCGGCGGCCTGCTGATCGCCGCGATCGTGATCGCGGGCATGTACCTGGCGATGGTGCTCGGTATGGCGGAGATGTCGTCCGCGCTCCCCGCCGCCGGTGGCGGCTACACCTTCGCGCGACGGGCCCTCGGGCCGTGGGGTGGGTTCGCTACCGGCACAGCGATTCTCATCGAGTACGCGATCGCTCCCGCCGCCATCGCCACCTTCATCGGTGGCTACGTCGAGTCGCTCGGACTGTTCGGGATCCACGACGGCTGGTGGGTGTACCTGGCGGTCTACGCGATCTTCATCGGCATCCACCTCACCGGTGCGGGGGAGGCACTCAAGGCCATGTTCGTGATCACCGCGATCGCGCTGGTCGGACTCGTCGTCTTCGCGGTCTCGGCGTGGGGGCTGTTCGACGCGGGCAACCTCACCGACATCCCGGTCGACGCGTCCGCCGCGGGCAGTTCCAGCTTCCTGCCGTTCGGCGCCTTCGGGATCTGGGCGGCGGTGCCCTTCGCGATCTGGTTCTTCCTGGCCGTCGAGGGCGTCCCGCTCGCAGCGGAGGAGGCCCGCGAACCGGAGAAGAACGTTCCCAAGGGAATCATCATCAGCATGCTCCTCCTGATCGTGACTGGGGCGTCGGTGCTGTTCCTCGCGACCGGCGCGCTCGGCGCGGAGGCGCTGTCCACCTCGGGTAACCCGCTGGTGCAGGCCCTCGGCGACGGGACCGCGGCGAAGGTCGTCAACTACATCGGTCTCGCCGGTCTGGTCGCCAGCTTCTTCTCGATCATGTACGCGTACTCCCGGCAGACCTTCGCGCTCTCGCGCGCCGGATACCTGCCGACCCGGCTGTCGGTGACCAACTCGCGCAAGGCACCCACACTGGCGCTGATCGTTCCCGGCATCGTCGGCTTCGTGCTGTCGCTCACCGGCGAAGGCGCGATGCTGCTCAACATGGCGGTGCTCGGCGCCGCGGTGAGCTACGTGCTGATGATGATCAGCCACATCGTGTTGCGCCGCCGCGAGCCCGACATGCCGCGCCCGTACCGCACCCCCGGCGGCATCGTCACGACGTCGTTCGCCCTCGTGATCGCGTCCGCCGCAGTGATCGCGACGTTCCTCGTCGACCCCACCGCGGCGCTGTGGACCGTGGCCGCGTTCGCCGGCTTCATGGCCTACTTCGGCTTCTACAGCAGGCACCACCTGGTGGCGAACTCGCCGGACGAGGAGTTCGCGATCCTGGCAGAAGCGGAGGAGGAGCTCGAATGACCGTGTACACGAAGACAATCGGCGGAACCAGCTACTCCTTCGATGGTCTCGTCGACCTGATGGCGAAGGCCACCCC
Source organism: Rhodococcus sp. NPDC059234 (assembly GCF_042754225.1). Taxonomy (NCBI): domain Bacteria; kingdom Bacillati; phylum Actinomycetota; class Actinomycetes; order Mycobacteriales; family Nocardiaceae; genus Rhodococcus; species Rhodococcus sp. NPDC059234. Next base: position 29,143 of record NZ_JBHZAH010000027.1, on the reverse strand, counting down.
ACTGCGTAGTGGAGACGAACTGGCCGGCTGCGCCGCCGGTTCGGATGCGGAACGAGCCGCGGCGCAGTGGGTTCTGGCGGACATCCCGCTCGACGTGTTCCTCCAGGAACTGCTGGTGCCGTACGAGGACGACGAGGTCACCCGGCTGATCATCGACTCGCACGATCGCGTGGCCTATCAACAGATTTCGCATCTCACCGTCGGTGGTCTGCGGGACTGGCTGTTGTCGACGGCGGCCGGTGAGGGCGCCGCTCAGGCGTTGCGGGCGGTCGCGCCGGGCCTCACTCCGGAGATGGTCGCGGCGGTCAGCAAGATCATGCGCAACCAGGACCTGATCGCGGTGGCCCGGGCGACCGTCGTCACCGCCGGATTCCGGACCACCATCGGCGTGCCGGGCAGGCTCAGCACCCGTCTGCAGCCGAATCACCCCACCGACGACCCGCGGGGGATCGCCGCCGCGACCCTGGACGGCCTGCTGCTCGGGTGCGGCGACGCGGTGATCGGGATCAACCCGGCGACCGACTCGCCGCACGCCACTTCGGACCTGCTGCATCTGCTCGACGAGATCCGGCAGCGGTTCGAGATCCCCACCCAGTCCTGTGTGCTCTCGCACGTGACCACCACGATCGACCTGATCGGCGCCGGTGCACCGGTGGACCTGGTGTTCCAGTCCGTCGCGGGGACCGAGGGCGCGAATGCCGGCTTCGGCGTGAACATCTCGCTGCTGCGTGAGGGCAACGCCGCAGGACGATCGCTGCGCCGCGGCACCGTCGGTGACAACGTGATGTACCTCGAGACCGGGCAGGGTTCGGCGCTCAGCGCGGGCGCGCACCTCGGGACCGGCGGCAGACCCGTCGATCAGCAGACACTCGAGACGCGGGCGTACGCGGTCGCGCGGGACCTCGAGCCCCTGCTGGTGAACACGGTGGTCGGCTTCATCGGGCCCGAGTACCTGTACGACGGCAAGCAGATCCTCCGGGCCGGGCTCGAGGACCACTTCTGCGGCAAACTGCTCGGCCTGCCGATGGGCGTGGACGTCTGTTACACGAACCACGCCGAGGCGGACCAGGACGACATGGACACCCTGCTGACCCTGCTCGGGGTGGCCGGGGCGGCCTTCGTGATCGCGGTTCCCGGCGCCGACGACGTGATGCTCGGCTACCAGAGCCTGAGCTTCCACGACGCGCTGTACGTGCGGCAGGTGCTCGGTCTGCGGCCCGCCCCGGAGTTCGAGGCCTGGCTGCAGAAGCTGGGCATGGTCGACGGGAACGGCCGGGTACTGCCGTTGGATGCGGCGGCCTCGCCGCTGCGCGCGCTGACGGGGGCACTGTGAGCATCGAGCAGAGTCCGGAGACGCCGCAGGATTTCTGGGCCGAGCTCAGGCGCAGCACTCAGGCCCGGATCGGTCTCGGCCGGGCCGGCGACGCCCTGCCGACCGAGCAGATCCTCGAGTTCCGGTCCGCGCACGCCGCGGCCCGCGACGCGGTGCACCAGCCGCTGGACGTCGACCTGCTCGCCGGGCAGGTCGAGGCTGTCGGGCTGGGTCCCACCGCGCGGGTGACGAGCCGGGCCACCAGCCGAGCCGAGTACCTCCGCCGGCCGGACCTGGGGCGACTGCCGGACGACCTCTCCGGCGTACCCCACAGCGGGGCCGAGGTGGGATTCGTTCTCGCGGACGGCCTTTCGCCGCGGGCGCTGGCAGACCACGGCGCCGCGCTGCTGTCGGCGCTGACGAGCGAGCTGTCGGACCGGTACTCGTTGGCGCCTCCGGTCATCGCGACCGAGGCCCGGGTGGCCCTCGGCGATCACATCGCGGAGGCGCTGGGTGTCGCGACAGTCGTCGTCCTGATCGGTGAGCGTCCCGGACTGTCGGTGGCCGACAGCCTCGGCATCTACCTCACTCACCTGCCGAGGCCGGGCCGTACCGACGCCGACCGGAATTGCATCTCCAACATCCACCCGCCCGAGGGGCTCGGGTACCAGCAGGCCGCACGCGTGGTGTCCGGACTGCTCGCGGGCGCCCGCAGGCTGGGACGCTCCGGCGTCGACCTCAAGGACACCTCGCGTTCGGACGCACTGGCCTCGGGTGAGGTCCTGACCATCGAGTGAGTTGGCTGCGCCGCCGGGCGCGCCTCACATCTGCGAAACAAGGCAAGGAGTGATTCATGGTGATGACGCATGCCCGCACCACGATGTGGGCCGGTGCTGCCGCGGCCGCTCTGGTGCTGACCGCCGGGTGCGGAACCGACACCCGCATCGGCGATTCCGCACCGACCGCGGCGGCGAGCGAGTGCGGCGGGCTGGATCCCGCGCTGCAGTGGTACGGCGACAACCGCGCCGTCCTCGACCGCCTGATCGCGGAGCGGGGCGACTGCTCGGGCGGTGGCGACGCCGCTGCCGGTGCCCCGCTCGCCCTCTTCGACTGGGACAACACCGTTGTCAAGAACGACATCGGCAGCGCGACCGCCTACTGGATGCTCGCGCACGACAAGATCCTCCAGCCGGCCGGTGCGGACTGGGCGAACACCAGCCGGTTCCTGACCCCGGCCGCGGCGGGTGCGCTGTCGGCGGCCTGCGGGACCGAGACCGCACCCGGGCAGGCGCTCCCGACGAGCACCGACATCGACTGCGCCGACGAGATCGTCGCGGTGCTCGACGAGAAGACCCGGTCCGGGCAGGCCGCATTCGACGGCTACGACCACCGCCGGACCAAGGCGGCGTACGCCTGGGCCGTGCAGTTGATGGCCGGGCACTCCGAGGCGGAGGTGACCGCCTTCGCGGAGGCGGCGCGGGCGGAGAACCTGGCCGCACCCGAGGGGGCCGACCAGACCGTCGGCAGCACCGAGGTGGACGGATACGTACGTTACTACCCGCAGATCGCGGACCTGGTGAAGACGTTGCGCACCAATGGTTTCGATGTTCGGATCATCTCCGCCTCCGCTGAGCCGGTGGTGCGGGTGTGGGCCCGTGAGCTCGGCCTCGCCCCCGACCGGGTGATGGGGGTGCGGCCGGTGGTCGCGGACGGCGTGCTCACCGGACACCTGGTCGGATGCGGCGGCGTACCGGACGGCGACGACTCGGTGATCCCCTACATCGACGGCAAGCGGTGCCAGGTGAACGAGGTGGTGTTCGGGGTGCACGGCCCGGCAGCGTTCGACCCGTTGCCCGCCGAGCGTCGGCAGGTGTTCGCGGCAGGCGACTCCGTCACCGATGTCACGTTCCTGGCGGACGCCACCGGCGGAAGGTTGGTGATCAACCGCAACAACGCCGAGCTGATGTGCAACGCCTACGACAACGGCGACGGCCGCTGGTTGGTGAACCCGATGTTCCTCGATCCGAAGGATCGGGCCGACGCCCCGTACCCCTGCTCGACCACGGCGTTCACGGCGGCGGACGGGGCGAAGGCACCGGTCCACCGTCCCGACGGCACGGTGATCGCCGACCAGGTCGACGCGGTCTTCTGAGGGTGCCCGGCCGGTCGGCCGGGCGGGTTTCCTATGTTGTCATCCGTGACGGAGAACCGACAGAGCATCGAATTCCGCGGCGGCGTCGGAGCAATTGCCGCCGACTGCTGGCAGGGCGCCGCGGGCTCTGACTCTCGCGGCACCGTGCTCATGCTGCACGGCGGCGGTCAGACGCGGCACTCCTGGTCCCGGGCCGCGTCGAATCTGGCGCGGTCCGGCTGGACCGTCTACACCCTCGATGCCCGCGGTCACGGCGACAGCGACTGGGCGCCCGACGGTGACTACCGGCTCGACGCGCTGGTCGGTGACCTGCGCGGGGTGATCGAGCAGATCGGTACCGTGCCGGTGGTGTTCGGGGCCTCGCTCGGTGGGATGACGGGACTGATCGGCGAAGGGGAGGGGCCGGGGCTGACCCGAGGCCTGGTGCTCGTCGACATCACCCCGAAGGTCGAGCCCGAGGGCGTCGCGCGGATCGCGGAATTCATGCGCGGCAACCCCGACGGATTCGCCAGCCTGGAGGAGGTCGCCGACGCGGTGGCCGCATATCAGCCGCACCGGGAGCGACCGGCGAACATCGAGGGCCTGCGCCGCAACGTCCGCGAACGCCCGAACGGTCGGCTGTACTGGCACTGGGATCCCGCGTTCACGAGGCCCGGTGGCCTCGCGGACAGCCCGACCGCCGATCACGGCCGGATGGTGGCTGCGGCCCGGGCGATCACGGTGCCCACCCTGCTGGTGCACGGCGGCAAGTCGGACATCGTGAGCGTCGACGGCGTCGACGAGCTGCTCGGCCTGATCCCGCACGCCTCGGCGGTCAACGTCTCGGCCGCCGGGCACATGGTGGCCGGCGACGACAACGCGGTGTTCGTGGCGGAGGTCGGCGGTTTCCTGGACACGCTCGTGTAGTTGGATTGAGCCCGTCCCGGCGACCGGCCGGCGGCTACCGACTCTTCGAGGAGATCTCCCATGGCATTCGCCGGCAACGTCGACGAGCTCGCCCTGCTGCAGACGGTGCGATTGAAGGGCGCCGTGACGCCGGCGGTGCTGGCCGCACAGCTCGGGGTCGGGGAGGCCTCCGCGCAAGCCGCGCTCGACGCCCTGGTCGCGGCCGGCCGGGCCGAGGCGGGCGCCGAGGGCGCCGTCGCGCTGACCGAGCCGGGCCTGGCCGAGCTCGACGACCAGCTCGACGCGGAGCGGGTGTCCATCGACGAGGACCTGTTCGCCGAGGTGGTCGAGCGGTTCGAGCCGCTCGACGCCGAGTTCGCCGACGCGGCGGGCGATGCGGGCAAGCTCGCCGACCTGGATCGTCGTGCAGCGGACGTCTTCGACGACGTCTCTGCCTACGTGCCGCGGCTCGCGCGCTACCAGGAATTGCTCTCGGGCTCGATCGAGGACGCCGACGCCTATGCGGTGGTGTGGTCGGAGCTGCGCACGGAGATCCTCAGCGCCGCGGGCCGCTAGGTCTGCCACGAAGCCGGACCGACCGTCAGCGGTGACGGCCGGTCCGGCATCTCGTCAATCGCGGCTGCGGAACCCGTCGACGAACACCGCCACCACCTCGTGCGCGACCCTGCCGCCTTGCCCGCCACCTAGACTTCGGCGTATGGCGGACGTCCGCGTGGGCATCTCCGGGTGGGTGTACCCGGCGTGGCGCGGCGGCTTCTATCCCGACGGGCTGGTCCATCGGAAGGAATTGGCGTACGCCGCCGACCAGTTGACCTCGATCGAGATCAACGGGTCGTTCTATGCACTGCAGCGACCGTCCAGCTATGCGAAGTGGCGAGACGAGACACCGGACGGCTTCGTGTTCGCGGTCAAGGGCGGTCGCTACATCACCCACGTCAGGCGGCTGGTCGACGTCGAGACAGCTCTCGCGAACTTCTTCGCCTCGGGTGTGCTGGCGTTGAGCGACAAGCTCGGGCCGATCCTGTGGCAACTCCCGCCGAATCTGCAGTTCGACGCCGAACGCCTGACCACTTTCGTCGCCCTGCTGCCGAGGACGACGACGGAGGCGGGCGTACTCGCGCAGCGTCGCGACGACAAGCTCTCCGACGACAGGGTTCTCACCGTCGCCGCCGTCGAACGTCCGCTGCGTCACGCCATCGAGGTCCGGCACCCCAGCTTCGCCGTGCCGGCGGCGACTGCGCTCGCCCGCGAGCACGGCATCGCCCTCGTCGTGGCGGACACTGCCGGCAGATACCCCCGCATCGAGGAACCCACCGCCGACTTCGTCTACGTTCGGCTGCACGGTGACATCGAGTTGTACGCGAGCGGTTACACCGATGCGGCACTGGACAACTGGGCTGCCAAGATCCGCGGCTGGACGGCTGCGGGGCTGGACGTGTTCGCGTACTTCGACAACGACGCGAAGGGGTACGCACCGTTCGACGCGATGGCTCTGCTGCACCGGCTCGGTGACCCGGGTCACTCCACCCCCTTTTCGGGGGTAGTCGGGGAGTGAGCCACGTCACTACCTTCCTCGTTGTCGGTGATGCCCGCCCGGGCGTCGCACATGGCGCGAGAAGAGGGACAGATGACGACAGTGTCGCCAGCCGAGGGAACGGTGATCGCTCCGCCGCAGACGCGGACCAGCGTGCGCCGAGTGGCCGTCGCGAGTTGTATCGGCACCACCATCGAGTTCTACGACTTCTTCATCTACGGAACGGCCGCGGCGCTGGTCTTCCCGAAGGTGTTCTTTCCGGCGCTCGGATCCACCGCCGGCACGGTGGCGTCGTTCGCGACCTTCGCCGTCGCGTTCATCGCGCGCCCGGTCGGCGCGATGCTCTTCGGGCACTACGGCGACCGGATCGGACGCAAGAAGACGCTGATCTCGACGCTGCTGCTGATGGGCATCTCGACCATGCTCATCGGACTGCTGCCCAGCGCGACTGCGATCGGCGTCGCGGCCCCGATCCTCCTGGTACTGCTGCGATTCGGGCAGGGCTTCGCGGTCGGCGGCGAATGGGCGGGTGCGACGCTGCTGACCGCCGAGTACGCCCCGCCGGGCAAGCGCGGCCTGTACGCGATGTTCCCGCAGCTCGGCCCGGCCATCGCCTTCATCCTCTCGAGCGGAACCTTCCTCGTCACCGGTGCCGTGCTCGGCGACTCGAACGAGACCTTCCTCGCCTGGGGCTGGCGAGTGCCGTTCCTGTTCTCCGCCGTGCTCGTGGGCATCGGTCTGTACATGCGCCTCGCGATCGAGGAGACCCCGGTGTTCCGCGCCAACCAGGCGAAGAGGGACGGCGAGACCCCGCAGGGGCTGCCGTTCCTCGACGCCTGGCGCTATCAGAGCAAGGAGATCCTGCTCTCGGCCGGCGCGCTGGCCACCCTGTTCGCCTTCTTCTACCTGGGCACCGCGTTCCTCACCAGCTACGGGACCAAGACGCTCGGCTTCAGCCGCCCGTTCGTGCTCGCGATCGGGATCGCCTCGGCGGTGGTCTTCGGGATCGCGATCATCGTCTCCGCGCTGTACTCCGACCGGATCGGCCGTCGCAAGGTGATCATGGCGTCCTGCGTGGCGGCCCTGGTGTGGGCGCTGGTGCTGTTCCCGATCCTCGACACCGGTTCGCCGGTGGCGTTCGCGGCGGGCATGTTCGGCACGCTGGCGATCTTCGGCATCGCGTACGGGCCGTGCGGCGCGTTGCTGCCCGAGATGTTCGCGACCAGGTACCGCTACACCGGTGCCGGCCTGGGCTACAACCTGGCGGGTGTGCTCGGCGGCGCGATTCCCCCGCTGATCGCCGCGCCGCTGGCCTCCGCATACGGCAGCTTCGCCATCGGTCTGATGCTTGCCGGACTCGCGGTTCTGAGCTTCTTCTGCACGAAGGCGCTGGTCGAGACCAAGGATCACGCACTCTGAGGGTCCGCGGTGCGGGGGCTGTCCGGACATTGCACAGTTACGGGCGCCCCGCACCGCGGACTATGTCGTACATCACAGTCTTTCGGTAGGTTCAAATCACACAGGGCCCCGCCCGAGGGCCAGGCGCCGACCCGGCGCGGGAGAGGAATTGCGCAATGACCACGCCGCTGCCCAGCTACACCTCCGGCGTCTGGGATGCCCCGATGTTGGGGGACACCATCGGCGAAAACTTCGACCGGACCGCGGCCGCGCACGCCGACCGGGAGGCGCTCGTCGACCACGCCTCCGGCCGCCGGTGGACCTACACCGAGCTGCGGGCCGAGATCGACGCGATCGCAACCGGATTGCTGCGGCGTGGGATCGGCAAGGGGGACCGGGTGGGCATCTGGGCGCCGAACTGCCCGGAATGGACCATGATCCAGTACGCCACCGCCAAGATCGGGGCGATCCTGGTCAACATCAACCCGGCATATCGTTCACACGAGCTGCAGTACGTGCTCGAGCAGGCCGGGATCGTGATGCTGGTGTCCGCGGCGAGCTTCAAGACCTCCGACTACGCGGCGATGATCGAGACGGTCCGCCCGAACTGTCCCGACCTGACGTCGGTGATCCTGCTGGGCGGCGACGACTGGCGAGCCCTGGGTGCCGACGGTGCCGCCGCACTGACCGCCGACCCGGGTGTCCTGGCGACGGCGCAGGCGGGGTTGTCGGCGGACGAGCCGATCAACATCCAGTACACCTCCGGGACAACGGGGTTCCCGAAGGGCGCCACGCTCAGTCACCACAACATCCTCAACAACGGGTACTTCGTCGGCGAACTGTGCCACTACACCGAACAGGATCGGGTGTGCATCCCGGTGCCGTTCTACCACTGCTTCGGGATGGTGATGGGCAACCTCGCGTGCACCAGTCACGGTGCGACCATGGTGATCCCGTCGCCGGCCTTCGATCCGAGGGCGACCCTGGAGGCGGTTCAAGCCGAGCGGTGCACCTCGCTGTACGGGGTGCCGACGATGTTCATCGCCGAGCTCGCCGACCCCGACTTCGACACCTACGACCTGTCGAGTCTGCGGACCGGGATCATGGCCGGTTCACCGTGTCCCGTCGAGGTGATGAAGCAGGTCATCGAGCGGATGGGGATGGCCGAGGTGTCGATCTGCTACGGCATGACCGAGACCTCCCCGGTGTCCCTGCAGACCCGCTCCGACGACACCGTCGACCAGCGGGTGTCCACCGTCGGGCGGGTCGGACCGCACCTCGAGGTCAAGATCGTCGACCCGGCGACGGGGCTGACCGTGGCGCGCGGGAAGCCGGGCGAGCTGTGCACCCGCGGCTACTCGGTGATGCTCGGCTACTGGAACAACGCGGAGAAGACTGCCGAGGCGATCGACGCGGCGCGGTGGATGCACACCGGGGACATCGGGGTCATGGACGCAGACGGGTACGTCGCGATCACCGGCCGGATCAAGGACATGGTGATCCGGGGCGGGGAGAACGTCTACCCGCGGGAGATCGAGGAGTTCCTCTACACGCATCCCGACATCCTCGACGCCCAGGTGGTCGGGGTTCCGGATGCCAAGTACGGCGAGGAACTGATGGTGTGGATCCGAATGCGCGAGGGCGCCGACGACCTCGACGCCGACTCGGTGCGATCGTTCTGCACCGGCAAGCTCGCCCATTACAAGATCCCCCGGTACGTGCACGTCGTCGACGAGTTCCCGATGACCGTCACCGGCAAGATCCGCAAGATCGAGATGCGCGAGAGGTCGGTCGAGCTGATCGGTCGTGGATAGGCGGAGCGTGCGATGACGACCGGGGATGCCGACGGACGGACAGCGGTCCGCCCCGAGATCGCGATGTCGTGGAAGCGGTCGCTGCTCAGCGGCCTCGATCCGGGCCGCGGGTTCGATGCCTCCCCGGCCGCGGACCTCGACCTCTCCGGCCGACTGCTGCGGGCCGCCAGGCCGGTCCTGGACGAGGTCGGTGTGCAGATCGCGGGGACCGAGCTCTGCGTGCTGCTCGCCGATCCCGACTGCCGCATCGTCGCGCGGGTCTTCGACACCCGGGCCGTCGAACGACGGATGGAACGGCTCGGGGTGCTGCTCGGGTCCCGGTTCGGCGAGGACCGGGCGGGGACGAACGCGATCGGGACACCGCTCGAGGTGCGCCGAGGCATCGTGATCAACGGCGAGGAGCACTACCTCGAGCAGTTCAAGGGTCTGAGCTGCTACGGGCATCCCATCATCCATCCCGTCACGCACCGGGTCGAGGGGATCCTCGACATGACATGCATTGCTCCGCAGGTGAACTCGTTGTTCGCGCCGTTTCTGCAGCGGGCCGCCGCCGACATCGAGAGGCGACTGCTCGAGGGTGCGAGGGCCTCGGAGCAGCGGTTGGTCGATGCCTTCCAGCGGGTCTCGCCTCAGCGGCAGGTCGCGGTCACCGCGATCGGAGAGGACATCCTGCTCAGCAACCGGGCGGCGCTGGACCTGCTGGACGTGGCCGACCACGCGACGTTGCGGGGACTCGCCACCGACCTGAAGCCCGACCAGTCGCGGACCGTGCAGCTCGAACTCGCCTCGGGTGAAGTCGCTCGGGTGCGCGCCGACCGGATCGCGGGCACCGACGGAGGGGCGCTGTTTCTGGTGCAGCCGGTGCAGAGGCCGGCCGCACCGATTCGGCGCCGCACTTCTCGGACGAATCCTCCTGCAGTGGAACGGGTCCGAGCAGAACTCGAGCGGCTGCGCGGCACCTCCGACGCCCTGGTGATCTACGGCGAACCCGGGTCGGGACGCAGCACCGCCGTCCGGGACGTCGCGGCGACTCGGATCGTGCACTGCCACGATGCCACCCGAATCGCCGTGCAGGGCCTCGAGTCCTGGACCGCCGGGCTGGCTCGAAGCCTGCAACGATCGGGCGAGATCGTCGCCGTCGACCACGTCCAGTTGCTGCCGGAATCCGTGCATCCCCTGGTGTCGGAAGCGATCGCGGCCGCTGATCCCCGGATCCTGCTCGTCTCCGCGCCCGAGGCGGACCTGGCCGCTCCGGTCGCGGCATTGGTCGCGCGGTGCCCGGAGCAGCTGGTCCTGCCGCCGCTGCGTCAGCGCGGTGCCGAGTTCCCGGAGATTGCCGGAGCGCTGCTCGGTGAGATCGCGCCGGGGCTGAGGCTCACCGCGACCGCGCTCGCCGCGCTGACCGCGGCGCAGTGGCCGGGGAACCTCGCCGAGCTTCGGGTGGTGCTGACGAAGGCTGCACGATCGTGTGCCGGAAACCGAATTACGTTGACGGACTTACCCGATCGCTATCGGACACCGGGTCGAGTCGCCAGGCTCGCCGGCCGGGAGCGCGCCGAACGGCAGGCGATCGTGGACGCGCTCACAGAGTGCGGCGGCAACAAGGTGCACGCCGCGGAGCAGCTCGGGATCAGTCGCAGCACCCTGTACGCCCGTATCCGGGCGCTGGACATCTCGGTCTGACCCCCGGCCACGCAGGGTGATGGGAACCATCATTCGGTCTGGCCGGGTCCCGGGTCCCTATTCCCTGTCCACGGTCGCGGGCACTGTCCGAACCTTGCACAGTTAGCGGGTCCGGAACGGGCGAAGTATGGCGTGCATCACACCATCACTTCGTAGGGAGATCCGATGACAGCGATAGCCGACTTTCCGCTCACCGCAGGGGTTCAGGCCTTTCTGGGTGGGGGCCCGAAGAAGCTCCTGATCGGAGGCGAGTGGATCTCGGCCGCCTCCGGACGGACCTTCCCGACCTACGACCCTGCCACCGGCAACCCGCTCACAGAGGTAGCGCACGGGCAGGCCGAGGACGTCGACCGCGCGGTGCGCGCGGCACGGGCGGCGTTCGACGAGGGACCGTGGGCGTCGATGAAGCCCAACGAGCGGGAACGGTTGATCTGGCGGGTCGGCGACATCCTGTCCGAGCGCGCCGAGGAGTTCGGCCAGCTCGAGGCCCTGGACAACGGCAAGTCCGCCGGCATCGCCTCCGCCGTCGACGTCGCTTGGGCCGCAGACGTTTTCCGCTACTACGCGGGCTGGGCGACCAAGATCGAGGGCAGCACCGTCAACGTGTCGATGCCGTTCGCCCCGGGTGCCCAGTTCCACGCGTACACGCTGCGCGAGCCGGTCGGTGTCTGTGGCCTGATCGTGCCGTGGAACTTCCCGCTGCTGATGGCCGCATGGAAGCTCGCGCCCGCGCTGGCGGCGGGCAACACTGTGATCCTCAAGCCCGCCGAGCAGACCCCTCTCACGGCGCTGCTGCTCGGGGAGGTGTTCCAGGAGGCCGGATTCCCGCCCGGTGTCGTCAACATCGTCAGCGGCTTCGGTGACGCGGGTGCGGCGCTGTCGGCGCACGAGGACGTCGACAAGATCGCCTTCACCGGCTCGACCGAGGTCGGCAAGAAGATCGTCGAGGCCGCGAAGGGGAACCTCAAGAAGGTCTCGCTCGAGCTCGGCGGCAAGAGCCCGAACATCGTCTTCGCGGATGCCGACTTCGATGCGGCAGTCGAGGGTTCGCTCAACGCGTGGCTGTTCAATCACGGACAGTGCTGCGTGGCAGGTACCAGGCTGTTTGTGGAGGACTCGATCTTCGACGAGTTCACCCAGGCCGTCGCGCACGCCGCGAGCCAGGTGAAGATCGGGCCCGGTCTCGACCCGGCCACCCAGCTCGGCCCGTTGGTGTCCCAGGAACAGTTCGACAAGGTGACCGGCTACCTCGCCGCAGGTCTGGCCGATGGTGCACGGGCTCTGACCGGAGGGAAGCGCTGGGGCGAGACCGGGTACTTCGTCGAGCCGACCGTGTTCGTGGACGTCGAGCCGGAGTTCTCGATCGTGCGCGAGGAGATCTTCGGTCCGGTGGTCGCGGCGATGCCGTTCAACGCGGCCGCCGGGGTCGCCGCAGCAGCCAACGACTCGATCTACGGCCTTGCCGCCGGGATCTGGACCCGTGACATCTCCAAGGCCCACCGGACCGCGCGCCAGCTGAAGGCCGGCTCGGTGTGGATCAACCAGTACAACGGCTTCGACACCGCGATGCCGTTCGGCGGCTACAAGCAGTCCGGCTGGGGTCGCGAACTGGGCGCGGCCGGCCTCGACGCCTACACCATCACCAAATCCGTCAACGTCGCACTCTGACCCGCCCGTTCCGAAGAAGGAGACACACATGAAGACCACTGCCGCAGTACTTCTCGAGGCGGGCAAGCCGTTCGAGCTGATGGAGCTCGAGCTCGACGGCCCGGGTCCCGGCGAGGTGTTGATCAAGTACACCGCAGCCGGCCTCTGTCATTCGGACCTGCACCTGACCGACGGGGACCTGCCGCCGCGCTATCCGATCGTCGGCGGGCACGAGGGATCCGGGATCATCGAGGAGGTCGGCCCGGGCGTCACGAAGGTCAAGCCCGGTGACCACGTGGTGTGCAGTTTCATCCCGAATTGCGGGACCTGTCGCTACTGCTCGACGGGTCGACAGAACCTGTGCGACATGGGCGCCACCATCCTGGAGGGCTCCATGCCCGACGGGAGCTTCCGATTCCACGGCGGAGGAATGGATTTCGGCGCGATGTGCATGCTCGGCACCTTCTCCGAGCGCGCGACGATCTCGCAGCACTCGGTGGTCAAGGTCGACGACTGGCTGCCGCTCGAGACTGCGGTGCTGGTCGGCTGTGGTGTCCCGTCGGGCTGGGGCACCGCGGTGAATGCGGGCAACCTGCGCGCCGGCGACACCGCCGTGGTCTACGGGATCGGCGGCCTCGGCATCAACGCCGTGCAGGGCGCCGTCAGCGCGGGCTGCAAGTACGTCGTCGTGGTCGACCCGGTCGCGATGAAGCGGGAGCAGGCGCTGAAGTTCGGCGCCACGCACGCCTTCGCGGATGCGGCGAGCGCCGCGGAAAAGGTCAACGAGCTCACCTGGGGGCAGGGCGCGGACGCCGCTCTGATCCTGGTCGGCACCGTCGACGAGGAGGTCGTCTCGGCCGCCACAGCAGTGATCGGCAAGGGTGGGACGGTCGTCATCACGGGTCTGGCCGATCCGGCGAAGCTCACCGTGCACGTGTCGGGCTGCGATCTGACGCTCAACCAGAAGACCATCAAGGGCTCGCTCTTCGGCTCGATGAACCCGCAGTACGACATCGTCAAGCTGTTGCGGCTCTACGATGCGGGTCAACTGAAGCTCGACGAACTGGTCACCACGCAGTACCGACTCGAGGACGTCAACCAGGGATACCAGGACCTGCGTGACGGCAAGAACATTCGCGGTGTGATCGTCCACGCCTGATTCCGGGCAGCTGTGTCCCGCGCGCACCCCGCTCCTCTCCGGAGGTTCGGGGTGCGCGTGTCATGGCGGCGCTCACTGTCCGAGAATCCGGGCCTTCTCAGCCTTGAATTCGTCGTCGTCGAGCACACCGCTGGCGTGGAGCTCTCCGAGTTCCTTCAGCGCGGTGATGCGGTCCATCCCCGCGGCATCGGGCTCCGGTGCTGTGCTCACCGGCGGGGGCTGCGGCGGTCGGGGCTCAGATACGGGTGGTGCCGTCTGCTCCTCGGCAGCCCACCGCCGTCCCTGGCGGCGGGACACTCGGTTGGAGACAGCGGTCGCGGTTCCGGCGATCGCGGCGGTGCGGGCAACCCCGCGAAGCAGTCCGGGCATGTTGGCCTCCTTGGTTCACGATTGGGTTTCGAGTGCATCGAGCGATGCGAGGATGCCCTGGACGGGGATACGACCCGACGCCACGAGCTGAGCGCCGCTGTGTCGGAGCGCCGCGGCGAACGGCGCTGCCCAGCGGTTCTCGTAGACGAGAACCGCTGCCGAGCAACCCGGCTCGAGGATCGCGGCCGCCTCGTCGAGATCTGCGTTGTCGAGGAGGCCTGACGAGGCCTCGGCGAACACGGACACCTCGATGTCACCCTCGAATCCGAGTTCGGAGATGTCGACCCCGACGACCGAGCCGTCGGCCAGCTTGCGGACGAACGCCAGGTCCAGCACCCGAACTATGCCTCGATCCACGAGGTCGAGCAGCAGTGGAAGCGCGGAACCGTCCGGGCTCCGGTCGGCGGGAAACTCGATGACTAGATAGTCGATTGGCCCGATGTCTTCGAATGGGATGTCGTCATTCATGGGGAACCTCTCTGGGACCGGTCGGAACTGCCTGGCGCGGGCTGTGCGGTCGGCGGGACCACTCCAGGGCGGGGGCGGACGACCGATTCCGGGGGCGACGTACCTGGCTCGCGTCCGGCGGTTCCGCGGTCCCGTGGAGCCGACGAGGTTCCGTCGATCATTGTCGAGCATAGTTCGGTCCGGTCCCGTCGCACTGGGCTTTTTCCCGCAGTACCCGACAATTCCGTGCACGAGATTGCCCACCAACTCGTCCCGGCAGGCGGAGAATTGGAGTGCATCGTCAGGGCGTATCGAGAAGGGAGACCGGAGATGTCGGAGAACAATTCGTCGGTCAGGAGTCAGGTCGCGACCGGCACCTCGATCGGAGCGGCAATCCTGCTGGTCACCGTGGGCGTGCTCCAGGTGTTGCAGGGAATTTCGGCGGTGGCGAAGGACGACGTGTTCGTCGTCGGCGTCTCGTACACCTACAAGTTCGATCTCACCTCCTGGGGCTGGATTCACATCGTGCTCGGAGCGCTGATCGTGCTCGTCGGTATCGCGCTCTTCACGGGTGCGGGCTGGGCGCGAATCTGCGCGATCGGTATCGCCGCGCTGTCGCTGATCGCCAACTTCCTCTGGCTGCCGTACTACCCGTGGTGGTCGGTCCTGATCATCGCGCTCGACATCGTCGTCATCTGGGCGGTGTCCACCTGGAAGCCCGACCAGGTCGGCTGACGACTTGTCGAGCGACACGACCGATCCGCTCACCCGGGAAGACCGCGCGGAACGGGGGCTGGCCGCGCGGCGCGCGGTGCCGTTCGCCGCGCTGGCGGAGCACGACGGCACTCGCCCGCGCTCGGTGGTCGACCTCCTCGAGCTGCAGGCAGCGACCCGTGTCCCGCAGCTCGTTCCCGTGCGGTACGGGCGGATGGCCAGCACCGCGTTCGCGTTCTACCGGGGTGGTGCGCGGATCATGGCCGACGATCTTTTCCACGCACCCAGCACGGGCCTGCGCACTCACCTGTGCGGGGATGCGCACATGGGCAATTTCGGCCTCTACGCCACGCCGGAACGCAGGGTGGCGTTCGACATCAACGATTTCGACGAGACGTACCCGGGGCCGTTCGAATGGGACGTCAAACGCCTGGCCGGCAGTCTCGCGGTCGCCGGGCGGGAGAACGGGTTCGCAGACAAGCAACGTGCGCGGGTCACCCTGGCGTGCGTCGCCGAGTACCGCGAGACCATGGCGCGTCAGGCGGACCGGGGGACACTCGCGGCCTGGTACTCGCACATCGAGCCCACGACAGAACTCCTGGAACTTCGGGACGAGCTCGACACCTCGACGAGCAAGCGGATCCGGAAGGCGCTCGAGAAGTCGTCGCACCGCGACAGCGTCCAGGCATTGACCAAGCTGACCGCAATGGTGGAGGGCCAGCGGAGGATCAACAGCTTTCCCCCGTTGATCGCGCCGATCGAGGAGGTCTTCCCGGACGCCGACGTGAAGCTGCTCTACGCGGAGCTGCGGCAGCGGCTGGGGGAGTACCGCCAGACACTGCAGGCCAATCGGCGGGTGCTGTTCGATCGTTTCGAACTCGTGCAGGCCGCGCGCAAAGTGGTCGGGGTCGGTAGCGTCGGCACCCGGGCCTGGATCCTTCTGTTTCGAGGTGTCGACGAGGACGATCCGCTCTTCCTCCAGGCGAAGGAGGCCCAGCAGTCGGTGCTGGCCGGCTACCTGGAGGGGCCGTCGTTCCCGAACGAGGGCGAACGGGTCGTGGAGGGGCAGCGTCTGATGCAGGCTGCCAGCGACATCTTCCTGGGCTGGCAGCAGGGGCCAGGGTTCGACGGTGTTCGGCGAGACTTCCACCTGCGCCAGCTGCGTGACGGCAAGGGGTCCGCGGTGATCGACACGATGGCGCCGACCGCGATGGCGTTGTACGGCCGGCTGTGCGGGCGGGCGCTGGCGTACGCGCACGCCCGTGCAGGCGACCGAGTCGCCATAGCCGCGTATCTCGGCTCGGGCACCGAATTCGACCACGCCATAGCCGAGTTCGCGGAGACCTATGCGGACCAGAATGCGCGAGACCACGCGGCGTTGCTCGAGGCCATTGCCGACGGCCGGGTCGAGGCACGGCTCGGGTTGTGACACGGCACGCGAGAATCCGTCCACCACATGCACGCCTGGGGGCAGCACATGAACGACGACACGGGCTCACCGCCGGTACCCGGCGACGCAGCGCGCCGGTGGTGGGCCCGGTCCGCATTCGCGGCCGCATTCTGCGCGGCTGCACTACCGGTGGTGGTGGCGGGAGTGCTGGCCGCGATCGCACTCCTCGTGGCGGGGGTCGGCGGCGTAGCGGTGACCATTGCGGCGCTGTACCTGTTCCTCACCAGCCGCGGCGCGCTCCGCTGGATCGCGTTCGCGTTCGCGGTCCTCAGCCCGATCGTCGTGGTGGTCGTGTTCGTGCGGGCGCAGCTGCTGTGGGTCGTCCTGGTCTCGCTCGGGGTCTTCGCGCTCGCGATCGCGTGTGGGCGTCTCGCGCTTGCCGACAGTCGACACGACGGGACACCCGAGCGGTCCGCGCCGCAGCCACGGCGCCCGTTCCTGGTGATGAATCCGCACTCGGGTGGCGGCAAGGTGGAGAAGTTCGATCTCGAGCACAAGGCGCGCGTGCTGGGCGCGGAGGTCGTGCTGCTGGAAGGACCTGGGGAGGTCGACGTCACGGCGCTCGCGCGTGCGGCGGTGGACCGCGGCGCCGACCTGCTCGGAGTCGCCGGTGGTGACGGAACCCAGGCACTGGTTGCCGCGGTGGCGGCCGAGCACGATCTCCCGTTCCTGGTGATCAGCGCGGGGACCCGCAACCATTTCGCGCTGGATCTCGGCCTCGACCGCGACGATCCCGCGACGTGCCTGGACGCGTTGCGAGAGGGAGTCGAGCTTCGGGTGGACCTCGGCTCGCTGAACGGGCGCACGTTCGTCAACAACGCCTCTTTCGGTGTCTACGCGGAGGTGGTGCAGAGCCCGGCGTACCGGAACGACAAGACACGGACGGTGCTGCGCATGCTGCCCGACCTGATCAAGGGGCACCGGGGCGCGCGGTTGGTCGTGCGAGCCGCCGGGGTCACCGTGACGGGGCCGCAGGCAGTGCTGGTGAGCAACGGACCGTACCGCACCAACGACCTTGTCGGACTGGGCAGGCGGACGAGCCTGGACGCTGGAAACCTCGGGGTCGTGACCATTTCGGTGGACAGCACGCGCCAGGCGGTGGGACTACTGAACCGCTCGCGGCAAAGCGGTCTCACCCAGCAGTCGGTGCGTGAGGTGGTCGTGGATTCGGACACGGACGAGATCTCTGTCGGGGTCGACGGCGAGTCGTTGACGATCCGGACGCCCGTGCACTGCTCGATCAGACCCGGGGCGCTGCGGGTGCTGGTGCCCCGGCACCGACCGGGGGTGCGGACACCGAGACCCACGCTCGACTGGGTGCGATTGCGCGCCTTGGCGACTGGATCTCGGACTCAGCCCGCAGCAGCACCCTCGGTCGGCGAATGATCTTCTCGGACCGGTGAGCCCACCGCCCTGGCGGACACCCGGCCGGTGGCGAACAGCGACGCGACGGCGAGCAGGGCGGTCAGCGCGAGCGCCACCCGAAGTGCATCGAGTCGCGCGTCGGAATTGACGTCGACCACGGCGTCAGCGGCCGGGCCCGTCACGCCGGCGGACTCCAGCGCGTCCTGCAACTGAGTGGTCGACAGGAACGGAACCCCGTCGGCCAGTTCGGTGGAGGCCCGTTGCTGCACCGAGGCGGGCACGGCGGGGTTGTTCTCGATACTCGCCACGACCGACGTGGTCAGGGTGGCGATCAGCACCGACCCGATGAGCGCCGTGCCCAGCGAGGCACCGAGATTGGTGGCGGTGTTCTGCAGCCCGCCCACCTCGGCGCTCTGAGAATCCGGCACAGCAGACACCGTGACGGCGCCGAGCTGCGAGGACAGCGCGCCGAGCCCGAGACCCATGAACAGCATCGGGATCATGACGACCGCGGCGTTGCTATCGGGATCCATGCCCGCGACCAGGATCAGGATCCCGACGATCATCGACCCGAGTCCTGTCCGGACCACGCGGCGCGGATTCGCTTGCGGCCGGAACTTGGGGATCCCCGCGCCGGCCAGGACGAGGGCGACCGACAGCGGCAGGATCCGCAGGCCGGTCTCGAGCGCGCTGAGTTCGAGGACCACCGACAGGAAGAGCGGGACCGTGAAGAACACGCCGGCCTGAACCAGGAACTGTGCGAAGAACATCGAGAGCCCGCCCGAGAGCTGGCGGTTGCGAAGGAGCGTGGGGTCGAGGAGCGGTTCCCTGCCCGCGTTCGCCAGGTGCGTTTCCCAGCGCAGGAACCCGTAGGTCACGACGAGGCCGGTCAGCAGCAGCCAGATGACGGGCGACAGTCCCATCAGTTGCGGACCTCCGGGCTTGGGCAGCACCCACCCCCATTCGCTCGAGCGCAGGACCCCGTACACCAGCGCACCCAGACCCAGCACCGACAGACCCGACCCGACGAGGTCGAGTCGGACGCGGGACGACGGAACGTCCTGCACCTTGCGCAGCACCGCCAGGATGGCCGCCACGATCACGACCTCACCGGCGAACACGTACCGCCAGGACGCGAAGGTGGTGACCGCGCCACCGAGGAGCGGGCCGAGGGCTACCGCCATCGCACCGGCCGCAGCCACCAGACCGTAGGCGGCGGTCCGGCGCTCGGGCGGGAAGTTCGCGGCGACCAGCGACACGATCGCCGGCATGATCAGGGCCGCTCCGATCCCCTCGAGTAGGGACCAACCGAGCAGCAGCACCGTGAGATCGGGCGCGAGCGCCGTCGTCAGCGAGCCGGCGCCGTAGACGACCAGACCCACTCCGAAGGCGCGTCGGCGGCCCATGATGGCGCCCACCTTGCCGCCGGTGATCATCAGGGTGGCCATCACCAGGGTGTACAACGTGATCGCCGTCTGGATGCCGGTGATGGTGGTGCCCACGTCCGCGGCGACGGTGGCCATCGACACGTTCATCACCGAACTGTCGAGCGTCATCAGGAACTGCCCGGAGGTCGGTTCCAGGCCGGGTCGTCCGGCGTGACGTCAGGTGGTGCGATCTCGAAACGCGTCGACCGCCACTAGGGCGAGGCTTCCCGTCGTGGACACAGGGGAAGTATCCCACCGGGAGGGGCCGTTTCCCGGCCGAACGCCGATCGCGCCTGCCGGTGCTCGGGACCCGCGGGTGCGGCGTTCGTGTGTTGGAATGAGGTCGACGCGAGGAGGCCAGGGTGATCGTCAACGCCGGTCGAGCCACCGCGACTACAGCGGTCCTGCTCGCCGCGCTCGCCGGATACGTGGACGCGATGGGCTTCATCGTCCTCGGCGGATTCTTCGTGTCCTTCATGAGCGGCAACTCGACGCGAGCCGCGGTCGCGGCGGTCGGCGGCGGATGGCATCCGGCCGCGGTGGGCGCCGCAGTGATCGCGCTCTTCGTTCTCGGCGTGGTGCTCGGTTCGGTGCTGGGTCGCCGGGCGGCCGGTCGCCGCGGGCCCACGGTCCTGGGGCTGGTGGCGGTGCTCCTGGCGTTCGCGGCGGTCGTGCACCCGTTCGCGCCGACGCAGGTGATCGTCACTGCGCTGGCGCTCGCGATGGGAGTCGAGAACACGGTGTTCGAGGGCAGCGAACAGGCCTCGATCAGCCTGACCTACATGACCGGGACGCTGGTGAAGCTGGGCCAGGGGATCGGCGGGGCATTGACGGGTGGTCCCCGCTGGGGGTGGGTGCGATTCGCGGTGCTCTGGCTCGGGCTGGTGCTCGGTGTGGTCGCGGGCGCCGCCGTGCACCGGTGGATCGGGCTGGCCGGGCTGTGGCTCGCGGCCGTCACGGCATTGGGGCTCGCGGTCGCGTCGGCGCGGCTTCCTGGCCCGGCGTGAGCGGAGGTGTCAGCGTGGCGCGTACATGATGACCGCGACCCCGACGAGGCAGAGCAGCGCGCCCGCGACGTCCCAGCGGTCCGGGCGGAAGCCGTCCATCGCCATGCCCCAGATCAGCGAACCGGCGACGAAGACGCCGCCGTACGCGGCGAGGATCCGGCCGAAGTTCGCGTCCGGCTGGAGGGTGGCGACGAAGCCGTAGGCGCCGA
Organism: Rhodococcus sp. NPDC059234; assembly: GCF_042754225.1. Classification (NCBI taxonomy): domain Bacteria; kingdom Bacillati; phylum Actinomycetota; class Actinomycetes; order Mycobacteriales; family Nocardiaceae; genus Rhodococcus; species Rhodococcus sp. NPDC059234. The sequence continues at coordinate 8,550 of NZ_JBHZAH010000027.1, read as the reverse complement.
GGGCCACGATCCCGAGACCGGCCCAGAGCCAGCCGCGGTGCTCGCGGATGCCCTGCCAGACGAGCCAGGCGCCACCGATCTCGAACACTGCCGCGACGGCGAACAGGGCGACGGACTTCGCGACGGTCATGTCAGGACACTAACGTCGCCGGCCCCGGCCGGGACCGCTGCGGGTCGGGTATCGGACGGGTGGGAGCGGGAACCTGCTGCGGCTACGCGCCCGGCGCCAACGCCGCGACCGTCATCCGTCGCAGGATCGCGCGGGTGCGCGTGGCCGAGGTCCGGCTCGCGCTGTGCGGCGTCGAGTTGATCAGCCCGAAAGTCGCGTGCGCCTTGATCCGGGCGTCCGTCTCCTCGAGTGCCGGGTCGACCTTCTGCAGGACCTGAACCCAGATCTCGACGTACTGCCGCTGGAACTGGCGGACCTGACGACGCTGCGCGGGCGGCAGGGACTCGAGGTCGCGGTCCTGGACCCGAATGAGGTCCGGCTCGCCGAGCGCGAAGTCGAGGTGGAACTCGACGAGGCCGGCGAGCGCCTCCTCCGGCTCCTGCGCCGCCTCGGCCACCGCGGTGCCCCCGTCGAGCAGACGGCGACTGATGTCGACCAGCAGCTCGACGAGCAGTGCCTCCTTGTTGGGGAAGTACCGGTAGACGGCGGGTCCGCTGATCCCGACCGCGGACCCCAGGTCCTCGAGCCGTACCCCGATGAATCCGCGCTCGGCGATCAGTCGCGCCGCGGCCTGCAGGAGTTGCCTGCGCCGGTCGGCCTTCGCGCGGCTGCGCGCGGTCTGGTTCTCGGATGTCACATCGACACCCCCTCTCCGTCACAAGATCTAGACAACTCAGTTAATCATAGTTATCTTAGATTCGGTTATCGATGATTAACTGAATGGCATCGACCTAGCAGACGGAGCGGCGATATGACCTTCGACGGGGATCGCAACAGGGCCGAGCACACGCGCCTGGTCGACGAGCTGCGTGAGCGGCTGGCCGTTGCCGCGCTCGGCGGCAGCGAGAAGTCGCGGCAACGGCACGTCGATCGGGGCAAGTTGCTCCCGCGGGACCGGGTGAACACCCTGCTCGACCCGGGCAGCCCGTTCCTCGAGTTCTCCCCGCTCGCGGCGAACGGTCTCTACGACGACGAGTGTCCGGGGGCGGGCATGATCGCCGGCATCGGCCGGGTCTCCGGCCGCGAGTGCGTGATCGTCGCCAACGACGCGACGGTCAAGGGCGGCACCTACTACCCGATGACCGTCAAGAAGCACCTGCGGGCGCAGGAGATCGCGCTGCAGAACAACCTGCCCTGCGTCTACCTCGTCGACTCCGGTGGCGCCTTCCTGCCCCGGCAGGACGAGGTGTTCCCCGACCGCGAGCACTTCGGCCGGATCTTCTACAACCAGGCGACCATGAGCGCCAAGGGAATTGCGCAGATCGCATCCGTGATGGGTTCGTGCACCGCCGGTGGCGCGTACGTGCCCGCGATGAGTGACGAGGCCGTCATCGTGCGCAATCAGGGCACGATCTTCCTGGGCGGCCCGCCGCTGGTGAAGGCCGCGACCGGTGAGGTCGTCACGGCCGAGGAGCTGGGCGGCGGCGACCTGCACTCGAAGGTCTCCGGCGTCACCGACCACCTGGCCGAGGACGACCAGGACGCGCTCCGGATCGTGCGGAACATCGTCGCCACCCTCGGTCCGCGCACCGAACGGCCGTGGGACGTGCGGGAGACGGTGGATCCGGTCGCCGACCAGGCCGAGCTGTACGACGTCGTCCCGACCGACCCGCGCACTCCCTACGACGTGCACGAGGTCATCACGCGTGTGGTCGATGGCGGGGCCTTCCAGGAGTTCAAGGCCGAGTACGGCAAGACCCTGGTCACCGGATTCGCGCACATCCACGGGCATCCCGTCGGCATCGTCGCCAACAACGGGGTGCTGTTCGCCGAGTCCGCGATGAAGGGGGCGCACTTCATCGAGCTGTGCGACAAGCGCAGTGTCCCGCTGTTGTTCCTGCAGAACATCGCGGGCTTCATGGTCGGCCGCGACTACGAGGCCGGTGGCATCGCCAAGCACGGCGCGAAGATGGTGACCGCGGTGGCCTGTGCGCGGGTGCCGAAGCTGACGGTCGTCATCGGCGGTTCGTACGGCGCGGGCAACTACTCGATGTGCGGCCGTGCGTACTCGCCCCGCTTCCTGTGGATGTGGCCCAACGCCCGGATCTCGGTGATGGGCGGTGAGCAGGCCGCCCAGGTGCTCGGCGCGGTCGGCTCGGGAAACGACCCGGACGAGATTCGTGCCCAGTACGAAACGCAGGGCAACCCCTACTATTCGACCGCCCGACTGTGGGACGATGGAATCATCGATCCTGCCGACACCAGAACTGTTCTCGGACTGGCACTTTCGGTGTGCGCACAGGCGCCGATCGAGCCGGTCTCCTACGGCGTCTTCCGGATGTGAGTGAGATGACTTCGACACTTTTCGACACGGTCCTGGTCGCCAACCGCGGTGAGATCGCGGTCCGCGTCATCCGTACCCTGCGCGCGATGGGCATCCGCTCGGTCGCCGTGTACAGCGAGGCGGACGCCGGTGCGCGGCACGTCCGCGAGGCCGACGCCGCGGTGCTGCTCGGCCCCGCCGCCGCGCGCGAGAGCTACCTCGACATCGGCAAGGTCGTCGACGCGGCGCGGCGCACCGGTGCCCAGGCTGTGCATCCCGGCTACGGATTCCTGTCCGAGAACGCGGAGTTCGCGGCCGCACTCGAGGCTGCAGGCATCGCGTTCCTCGGACCGTCCGCCCGGGCCATCGAGGTGATGGGCGACAAGATCACCGCCAAGAACGCGGTGGCCGAGTTCGAGGTGCCGGTGGTGCCCGGGATCGCCCGGCCCGGGCTGACCGACGACGAACTGATCGCCGCTGCCGAGGACATCGGCTACCCGGTGTTGGTGAAGCCGTCGGCCGGTGGCGGCGGCAAGGGCATGCGCCTGGTCGAGGAACCCGGCAAGCTGGCCGACGCACTCGCCAGTGCGCGCCGCGAGGCCGCGTCCGCATTCGGCGACGACACCCTGTTCCTGGAGCGGTTCGTGTTGCGGCCCAGGCACATCGAGGTGCAGATCCTCGCCGACAATCACGGCAACGTGGTTCATCTCGGCGAGCGTGAGTGCAGCCTGCAGCGCCGCCACCAGAAGGTGATCGAGGAAGCGCCGTCGCCGCTGCTCGACGAGGCTACCCGGGCCCGGATCGGCGAGGCGGCCTGCAACACCGCCCGCAGCGTCGACTACTCCGGCGCCGGCACCGTGGAGTTCATCGTCTCCGCGGACCGGCCCGACGAGTTCTTCTTCATGGAGATGAACACCCGGCTGCAGGTCGAGCACCCGGTCACCGAGATGGTCACCGGCCTGGACCTGGTGGAATGGCAGGTGCGGGTGGCCGCGGGGGAGAAGCTCGGCTTCGGCCAGGACGAGATCACCCTCACCGGCCACGCCATCGAGGCCCGCGTCTACGCCGAGGATCCCGCCCGCGGATTCCTGCCCACCGGCGGTCTGGTCGTCGACCTGCTCGAGCCGTCCGGGCCTGGCGTGCGCGTCGACTCGGGTCTGCGGGCGGGCACCGAGATCGGCAGCGACTACGACCCCATGCTCTCGAAGGTGATCGCGCACGGCCCGGATCGCGCGTCGGCGCTCCGGACCCTCGATCGCGCACTCGCCGACACCGCGGTGCTCGGTGTGGTCACCAACATCGAGTTCGCGCGGTTCCTGCTCGCAGACCCCGACGTGGTCGAAGGCCGACTCGACACCGGGCTGCTCGACCGCCGCCTCGCCGACTTCGCGGCCGCCGACGTCGCCGACGAGCAGTTCATCGCCGCCGGTGCCTACCGCTGGCTCACGCACTGGCCGCGGGGGCAGCGGGTCGACCCCTGGGAGCTGCCGACCGGCTGGCGCGTCGGTACCGCCGCGCCGACGAGTATCCGGCTCGTGACACCTGGCCGCACCGACCACGTGCGCATCACGGGCACCCCCGACGCCGCGCTGGTCACGATGGAGAGCGGCGAAAGCCGTTCGCTCACAGCATCACTGGACGGAACGACGCTGTCCGTCACGCTCGACGGGCTGCGGGCGGAATACCGCGTCGCCTGTCACGACGGCCACATCTGGCTGGCCGGCCCCGGCGGCACCGCGGCATTGCGCGAGGCCGCGGAACTCAGCGTCCGCACCGGCGACGCCCACGCGGGGGAGGCGGAACTCGTCAGCCCGATGCCCGGAGCCGTCATCGCCGTCGGTGTCGAGACCGGCGCGATCGTCACCGCGGGCACGACCGTCGTGGTCGTCGAGGCGATGAAGATGGAGCACGCGCTGACCTCGCCGATCGACGGCACCGTCGAACTCCTGGTCGCCGCGGGCGACCAGGTCAAGGTCGACCAACTGCTGGCACGAGTCGTACCCACCGAAACCACCACCGAGACCGAGACGAAGGACGCCGCGTCATGACCGAGTACCTGTCCACCGGAGAGCTGCCCGACGAGTACCAGCAGCTGGCGAAGACCGTCCGGGACTTCGCCCAGAGCGTCGTAGCGCCGGTCGCCGCCGAGCACGACGCGAACCACACCTTCCCGTACGAGGTCGTCGCCGGCATGGCCGACCTCGGACTGTTCGGTTTGCCGTTCCCCGAGGAGTACGGCGGACAGGGCGGCGACTACTTCGCGCTCTGCCTGGCACTCGAGGAGCTCGGCAAGGTCGACCAGTCGGTGGCCATCACCCTCGAGGCAGGCGTCTCGCTCGGTGCCATGCCGATCTACCGCTTCGGCAACGAGGCGCAGAAGCAGGAGTGGCTGCCGCAATTGACGAGCGGAAAGTCCCTCGCCGCCTTCGGATTGACCGAACCCGGCGCGGGTAGCGACGCCGGTGGCACCAGGACCACCGCACGCGAGGACGGCGAGAGCTGGATCGTCAACGGCAACAAGCAGTTCATCACCAACTCCGGCACGAACATCACGAAGTTGGTGACCGTCACGGCGGTCACCGGGGTCGGGGAGAACGGCAAGAAGGAGATCTCCACCATCCTCGTGCCCACCTCCACCCCCGGCTTCACGGCCGAGCCCGCCTACAACAAGGTCGGCTGGAACGCCTCGGACACGCACCCCCTGACGTTCCAGGACGTGCGCGTGCCCCGCGAGAACCTGCTGGGCGAGCGCGGCCGGGGCTATGCGAACTTCCTGCGCATCCTCGACGAGGGCCGGATCGCCATCGCCGCGCTCAGCGTGGGCGCGGCCCAGGGCTGCGTCGACGAATCGGTGAAGTACGCCAAGGAGCGCGAGGCATTCGGCAAGCCGATCGGCGCCAACCAGGCCATCGCGTTCAAGATTGCCCGGATGGAGGTGCGCGCACACGTTGCCCGCACCGCCTACTACGACGCGGCCGCACTCATGTTGGCGGGCAAGCCCTTCAAGAAGCAGGCGTCGATCGCCAAGCTGGTGGCCAGCGAGGCGGCGATGGACAACGCGCGCGACGCCACGCAGATCTTCGGCGGCTACGGCTTCATGAACGAGTACCCGGTGGCCCGCCACTACCGGGACAGCAAGATCCTCGAGATCGGCGAGGGAACCACCGAGGTGCAGCTGATGCTCATCGCGCGTGAGGCGGGGCTGTGACCACCGGCGGGGCGAGTGAAGCGACAGGGGATAGGACCGAACCCACCAGACGGGTTGTCCAGCGCGGACTCTGGTTCGAGGAGTTCGAGACCGGCGTCGTCTACGAACACCGTCCCGGACGTACCGTCACGGAGGCCGACAACGTCCTGTTCACCACGCTGACCATGAACACCCAGGCGCTGCACCTCGATGCCGCGTTCAGCGATGCGCTGCCGCCGTTCAACGCACGGCTGGTGAACTCGATGTTCACGCTCTCCACCCTGGTCGGGCTCTCGGTCGCGCAGCTCACGCAGGGCACGATCGTGGGCAATCTCGGATTCTCCGAGATCGCCTTTCCGAAGCCGCTCTTCCACGGAGACACGCTGTATGCGGAGACCGTGATCACCGACAAGCGCGAGTCGAAGAGCCGTCCGGGCGAGGGCATCGTGACGTTCGCGCACACCGGACGCAACCAGCACGGCGACGTCGTCGCGACCGCGGTCCGGAAGACGTTGGTGCGCAAGCGTCCCGACACGACGGAGGAATGACGTGCAGACCTCATCTTCCGACCGCTCCGCACCGTGGACACCGCCCGGGCCTGCCTGGCTGTTCTGTCCCGCGGACCGGCCGGAGCGTTACGCGAAGGCCGCCGCGGCGGCGGACGTCGTCATCCTCGACCTCGAGGACGGCGTGAGTCCGGCGGACAAGGAGACGGCGCGGCGGGCACTGGTGGACAACCCGCTGGACCCGGAACGCACGGTCGTACGGATCAATGCGGCGGGGACCGAGGACCAGGCCCTCGATCTGGCGGCACTGTCCCGAACGCGGTACCCGCGGGTGATGCTGCCCAAGTGCGAATCGGCAGAGCAGGTGCGCTCCCTCGCGCCCCGCGAGGTGATCGCGCTGATCGAGTCGCCGCGCGGCGCGCTGTGCGTGGCCGAATCGGCTGAGGTCGCCAACGCGATCGGGGTGATGTGGGGAGCGGAGGATCTCGTCGCGGCGCTCGGCGGCAACTCCAGCCGGCGCGCCGACGGTTCGTACCGGGATGTCGCCCGGCACGTCCGGTCCGTGTCGCTGCTCGCGGCCAAGGCGCACGGCCTCTTCGCGCTCGACTCTGTGTACCTGGACATCGGGGACCTGGACGGGCTGCGGGCCGAGTCCGAGGACGCGGTGGCGGTCGGGTTCGACGCGAAGGTGGCGATCCACCCGAGTCAGGTCGCGGTGATCGCGGCGGCGTACGAGCCGAGCGAGGACGAGATCAATTGGGCACAAAGGGTTCTCGCTGCAGTGTCGGACCAGCGCGGGGTCTTCGCGTTCGAGGGAAAGATGGTGGACGCCCCGGTTCTCCGGCACGCCGAGGCAATCGTGCGACGGTCCGGCGCCGCCGGGTCCGCCACTGAGAACGGAGGGAATCGATGAGCAAGGTCTGTGCGAGCGCGGCCGACGCGGTCTCCGACGTTGCCGACGGGTCCACCCTTGCCGTGGGCGGTTTCGGCTTGTGCGGCATCCCCTCCGACCTGATCGGCGCACTCGCCGAGCGCGGTGTCGGCGGCCTCGAGGTGTACTCGAACAATTGCGGGGTCGATGACTTCGGTCTCGGAATTCTGCTCTCCGCACGACGGATTCGGCGGGTCACCGCGTCCTATGTCGGGGAGAACAAGGAGTTTGCGCGCCAGTACTTGTCGGGGGAGCTCGAGGTGGAGCTGACCCCGCAGGGCACCCTCGCCGAGCGGCTGCGTGCCGGTGGGGCCGGAATCCCAGCCTTCTTCACTCCCGCTGGGGTGGGCACGCCGATCAGCGAGGGCGGACTGCCCTGGCGCTACAACGCAGACGGTTCCGTCGCGATTGCCTCCCCGCCGAAGGAGACCCGCGTGATCCGCGGCAGGACGTACGTGCTCGAGGAGTCGATCGTCGCCGACTATGCGCTGGTGCACGCCGAGATCGGTGACACCGAGGGGAATCTGGTGTTCAACAAGACCGCGATGAACTTCAACCCGCTGGCCGCGATGGCCGGCCGGGTCACGATCGCGCAGGTCGAGAAGCTGGTCGAGCCGGGCGAGATCGACCCCGCCCAGGTGCACGTGCCCGGGGTGTTCGTCCAGCGCGTCGTCCACACGGGGCAGCAGGACAAACGGATCGAGAAGCGGACGGTGTCGGCATGAGTTGGTCACGTGAGCAGATGGCGCAGCGCGCCGCCGCCGAGATGGTGGACGGCGAGTACGTCAACTTGGGAATCGGACTGCCGACCCTGATTCCCAACTACCTGTCCGACGGGGTCAAGGTGGTCTTGCACTCGGAGAACGGCATCCTCGGCACCGGACCGTACCCCGCCGAAGACCGGGTCGATCCTGACCTGATCAACGCGGGAAAGGAGACGGTGACCGTCAATCCCGGTGCGGCGTTCTTCGATTCGGCGTTGTCGTTCGGGATGATTCGCGGTGGCCACATCGACACCGCAGTTCTCGGTGGCATGCAGGTCTCCCGCAGCGGGGACCTCGCCAACTGGATGGTGCCGGGCAAGATGGTCAAGGGCATGGGCGGCGCCATGGATCTGGTGCACGGTGCCCGGCGGGTCATCGTGGTGATGGAGCACACCGACCGTGACGGCGGCGCGAAGATCGTCGATCGGTGCACGTTGCCGCTGACTGGGCGTGCGGTGGTGCACCGCATCATCACGAACCTGGCCGTCATAGACGTCGACGGCGAGAAGTTGATCCTTCGGGAGCTCGCGCCCGGGGTGACCGCCGAGGACGTCAGGGCCGCGACGGCGACCGAACTGGTCGTGGATACCGCCGTCATCGTGAACGAATCGAGGGAGATCAATGTCTGAGTCCACCAGTTCTGTCATCGTCGCCGGAGCCCGTACCCCTGTGGGCAGGCTGCTCGGATCGCTCAAGGACTTCTCCGGGTCCGATCTGGGCGGCATCGCGA
>NZ_JBHZAH010000026.1:0-51775 GCF_042754225.1 Rhodococcus sp. NPDC059234 | reverse complement strand
GGTCCGCAGTGCGGACCCGGGCCTTCCCGGTTCCGGTGTGCCGTTCCGCGGTCGCCGCCGTCGTTCGGACGGATGAAGGGGTGGGCGAATCGGTTCGCTTCTTTTATGATTCTTGGGACAACGCGGCGCTGCGCGGGTGACACTGTCCACGCAGCGCCTTCGTCCTGGCCCCACGAGGTAACGGTGGGGCCTCGATGCTGTATATACGCAGTTGAACAGATGCACGTCGTTGAACGCACTCTCTGGTACGCAGTCGACAGTCAAGGTGGGAACACATGCCCAAGTTTCGAGGATCGGGTCGTCGAGCAGGACGCATCGCGCTGGCAACCGCCGCGCTGACGGTCCTGCCGCTGCTCGGGGCGGGTGGCCTCGCCAACGCCGACGAAGCCACGCCGGCCGCGACCTCGGCCAACGGCTCCAAGCTCGAGCGCATCGACGGCACCGGTCGTCAGGTGACGGCCTACGTGTACTCGGCCTCGATGGGCAAGACCATCCCGCTCAAGATCCAGCGTCCGGTCGATGCCAGCGCCAAGGCTCCCACGCTGTACCTGCTCAACGGTGCAGGCGGCGGCGAGGACAGCGCCACCTGGCAGCGGCGTACCGACGTCGCCTCGTTCTTCGCGGACAAGAACGTCAACGTGGTCACCCCGGTCGGCGGCGCCTTCAGCTACTACACCGACTGGCAGAAGGACGACCCGAAGCTCGGTCGTAACAAGTGGACCACCTTCCTGACCCAGGAACTGCCGCCGATCATCGACACGGCGCTGAACACCAACAAGGTCAACTCGCTGGCCGCGATCTCGATGACCGGCACCAGCGTGCTGAACCTGGCCATCGCGGCGCCCGGTCTGTACAAGAGCGTCGCCGGATACAGCGGATGCGCGGAGACCAGCACCCCGGCCGGTCGCGCGTACATCGACATCGTCGTCGGCTCCCGTGGCGGCGCGGACGTCGAGAACATGTGGGGCCCCAAGAACGATCCGGCATGGATCGCGAACGACCCGGTCGTCAACGCCGAGAAGCTGCGCGGCACCAAGATCTACATCTCCAGCGGAAACGGCCTGCCCGGCCCACACGAGAACCTCGCGGAGACCGGCGGCACCGGCGCGCTGGCGAACCAGGTGCTGCTCGGCGGCGCCATCGAGGGTGCGACCCTGCTGTGCACCAACAACCTGTTCAAGCGTCTCAACGAGCTGAAGATCCCGGCGACCTTCGACTTCCGCCCGAACGGCACCCACTCGTGGGGCTACTGGCAGGACGACCTGCACAAGTCCTGGCCGTTCCTGGCCGAGTCGCTCGGTATCTGACGGAGCTGACCTGACAACGGCGCCGATCCCGCGAACCAGCGGGGTCGGCGCCGTTGTCGTGTGTGGCGCGCACGATGCTCGTCCCACCGAAATCCCTTGGCGTCCGTAGTATCCCAGCCATCCGGGGTCGGCCGTCGGGTCGTCGCTCGGCGTCGGGCAAAGGTGGTTCTGCGTGGATGCGGTGAAGATCGTTCTCGAGCTGATCGTGGTGCTCGGCGCCATCGTGATGGGTACCCGGTCGAGCGGTGTTGCGCTGGGTCTGTGGGGTGGCGCAGGCGTCGCGGTGCTGGTGTTCGTCTTCGGGGAGCCGGTCGGCAGTCCCCCGGTGGACGCGCTGCTGATCGTCCTGTCGGTGGTGCTGGCGTCGTCGATGATGCAGGCCGCGGGCGGTATCGACTGGATGGTGTCGATCGCAGCGAACCTGATCGCCAAGCGGCCCAAACAGATCACCCTGATCGCGCCGCTGGTCTCGTTCCTGTTCTCGGTCGGCGCCGGCACCTCGAACATCCTCTACCCGCTGCTGCCGGTGATCTACGACGCCTCCTACCGCAACGGAATTCGGCCGTCCCGCCCGTTGTCGCTGTCGGTGGTCGCGACCGGCGTCGCCCTCGCCTGCAGCCCGGTGTCCGCGGCGATGGCGGCCATGGTGACACTGACCGACGTCGAGCCGTACAACTTCGAGCTGATCGACATCATCAAGATCACGCTGCCCGCGGCGATCATCGGCATCGTGGCGTCCTCGTTCGTGGTCAACCGGCTGGGCAAGAGCATCGCCGAGGACCCGGAGATCCAGGCGCGCATCGCGTCCGGTGCACTGGCTGCCCCCGCCGGCGGCATGAGCAAGGTCGAGTTGAAGGCGTCGACGCAGGGCCGCAACGCCGCACTGATCTTCCTGGCGGGCGTCCTGGCCATCGTGGTGTTCGGTCTGTTCAAGGGAATTCGCCCGGACGCGGCCGACGGCTCGCCGCTCGGCATGACACCGATCATCGAGATGCTCATGTTCGTCGTCGGCACGCTGATCCTGGTGGTGTGCAAGCCGAAGGTCGCCGACATCCCGACCATGTCCGTGTTCAAGGCGGGCATGGTCTCCGCCATCGCCCTCTTCGGACTGGCCTGGCTCACCGATACATTCATCAGCGCGCACCTCGAGTTGATCACCGACACCGTCGGCGACTGGGTCAGCGCGGCGCCGTGGATCTTCGCGCTCGGCGTGTTCCTGGTCTGTGTGCTGACCACCAGCCAGTCGACCGCCACCCGGACCATCGTGCCGATCGGGCTCGCGGCAGGGCTCGCACCGGGTCTGCTGACCGGCATGTGGGCGGGCGCGTTCGCCGGCATCTACCTGCTGCCCACCAACGGCTCGCAGATCGCCGCGGCGAACTTCGACGAGTCGGGCAGTACCAAACTCGGCAGCAAGCTGGTGGACCACTCGTTCTTCGTCCCGACCCTGGTGCTGGCGGTCACGACCATCGCGGCGGGCTCGGTGCTGGGCGTGATCCTGGGCTGAGCCGCGCTGCCCGCCGCCGAGTCGTCAGTCTCGGGAGCGGTACCGGTCCCAGCTCGCCTTGCAGGCCCGGGCGACCATGTCGACGCGATCGGCGTCCGGGTCGGGCCACCCCACCCCGGGGGCCGTCAGCTCACGGGTCGACTCGGGTCCGAGCAGGAACTCCCGGCGGTACTCGGCCTGTACCGCGCTCAGCGTGACGCCCGCCTCGGCGGCCTGCGGAGCGAGGTCGCGGAACAGCGTCCCCGCCTCGATGATCTCCTGGCTGCCCAGATACGGCTGGTTCAGCGCGACCGTCCCGGGGTGCTCCACGCGGAAGCCCTCGCGGTGGGCCACGGCCAGCGCCCGCAGTGCGTCCGGTGCCATGGTCACCGGACTGTCCCCGCGCGGTTCGCCGCGATGGTCCCCTCGGTTCGACAGCGCGACCACGTCCGGCAGCCGGTCCGCGGGCGCGCGTTCGACGTTCACCGCGCCGTCCGGGGTGGTGGTGTGATTCATGGTGTCGTGGAACGAGAGGGTGCTGAAGGCGACCGGGGCGCCGGACCGGTCCGCCCTGGCGAAGGCGAGGTCGATCATGCGTCCGATCAGTTCGTTTCGGGTGCGCTGATAGACCGCGAGGCCGCGGTCGGCGACCTCGGCGAAGGTCGCCGCCATCCGGCGCAGGCCCGCCGGGTCGTCCGGTTCGACCAGCAGTGGGTAGAACGAGAACGTCACCGGCCGGATCGCGTCCACCCCGGTCAGGTCCACCTTGTTATACGGCCCGGCGGCCCGCACCCGGGCGAACGCCTCGCGCAGCGTCTCGTACAGGTCGTCCGGCTCGGCCCGATTGGGGTCGCGCACCAATCTGGGGTGCGGGTTCTCGACGTACACGATCCGCGGGTCGAGCTGTGCCCAGCGCCGCACGATCGGACCGGTCGTGCAGTCGGTGAAGTCGAACTGCAGCCGTTTCGTGAACTCGGGAGCCAGGAACCGTGCGAGTTCGGCGGGGATCGCGGAGCCCGAATGTGGGCAGCTGACGAGCAGATCCGCTTCGGCGAGCGCCTCGTCGAGGCTCCGGCGGTCCGGATCGGCGTAGAAGGTCAGATCCTCGGGGGTGAAGACCGTTCCGGCGGGCAGGAGCTGCGGGTCGGCGGGCACCATGAGCGAACCCTATCGGCTGAGGCGCTCGGTGGCGGAGTATGGAGCCGTGGAGACGATTCCGATTCAGGTGCCCGACGGCAGCACGCTCCCGGTCCGGCTGTTCCCCGGACGAGAGGGAGCGCCGGTGGTCGTGATCTTTCCCGGGCTCGGGGTTCCGGGCGGGTTCTACGACCCGGTCGCCCAGGCGCTGGTCGCGAGCGGGTTCAACGCGGCGATCGGTGAGCTGCGTGGTCAGGGCGACAGCAGGCCCCGTCCGGGTCCGACCAGCAACTACGGATACCAGGAGCTGGTCTCGGTCGACTACCCGGCGACCTTCGAGGTGGTGCGGGAGCGGTTCCCGGACAGCACGCCGTACCTGCTCGGGCACAGCATGGGTGGTCAGCTGGGGGTGATGTACGCCGCGCGGGTGCGAGGACGGCTCGGCGGGCTGATTCTGGTGGCCTCGGGCTCGCCCTTCCATCGCGGGCACGGCCCGGTGCGCGGCGCCGGCCTGCTGCTCGGGTCGGCGGCGATGTCGGTGACGGCGAATGTGGCGGGATTCTGGCCGGGGGACCGCCTGGACGTCGGCGGGTTCGGCAGGCAGTCGCGAGTACTGATCTCGGACTGGTCGCGGTTCGCACGTACCGGCACGATCGAGCCGGCGGGCGCGGACATCGACTACGAGGAGCGCATCGGCAGGCTGACGCTTCCGGTGCTCTCGATCTCCGTCGAGGGTGACGATCTGGCACCGAAGCAGGCCCTCGCAAACCTGGTCCGCAAGCTGCCGAAGGCGGACCTGACGACCTGGCACCAGCCGGAACCGTTGGGGCACAACGGCTGGATCCGAAAGCCCGACAGCACGGTCGAGCGGATCGTGACGTGGTTGCGCGACCGGGAGTGAGAGTCGGCCATGGACCCTCCGGTACATCCCGCGAGTGACGAGACCGTCGCCGGGGGCCCGCCCACGGAGCTCGGCACGTCCACGGTGCTGGGGCCGGCGACGGGACCGGGTGCACCGACGGGGACGGGCCACGACGCCGCGACGCCGTCCACCACGACCACCGGGCCGAGCGCCGGATTCGTCGTCGACACCGGTGTCGGCAGGCTGGTCGCCGACTGGGAGGAGTCCGGTTCCGCGTCCGACCTGAGGGAGTATCTGCCGGACACCGACGCCGTCCGGCGGGCGGCGCTGGTGGAGCTGATCATGGTGGACCTCGCCTACCGCTGGCTGCGGGTCGACCGACCGAAGCGGATCGCCGACTACTGCCTCGAGTTCCCGGAGCTGCTCGCCGAGCCGCTGCCGCCGGAGCTCGTCTACGAGGAGTACCGGGTCCGCAGGCTGAGCGGGTCGAAGGTCGACCCGAACGAGTACGTTGCCGAGTTCCCTTACCAGGCAGACCGTTTCGACTGGCTGCGCGAGCACGATCCGCGGACTGCGGCGGCCGAGCAGCTGAGCCTGCCGGGCAGCGACGACCTCGCCGCGGGGCATCGGCTCGACGACTTCGACCTGGTGACCGAGCTCGGGCACGGGGCGTTCGCCAGGGTGTTCCTCGCCCGGCAGCGATCGATGCAGCGGTGGGTGGCACTGAAGATCTCCCGCAACGTCGGCACCGAGGCGCAAACCCTCGCGCAGCTCGATCATCCGTACATCGTGCGGGTCTTCGATCAGCGGGTTCTCGAGGACCGGCAACTGCGGATGCTGTTCATGGAGTACGTGTCCGGTGGCACGCTGCTCGACGTGGTGCGCCGGGTGCGCGACGTGCCGCCCGAATCGCGGAGCGGTCAGCTGCTGCTCGACTCGATCGACCGGACCCTCGCTCGCAAGGGTGAGATGCGGCCGGTCGAATCGGGGGTACGCGCCGAGATCGCGGCCTTGTCCTGGCCGGAGACCGTCGCGTGGATCGGGCTGCGGCTGGCGGAGGCGCTCGAATACGCGCGCGAGCACGGGGTGCTCCACCGCGACATCAAGCCGGCGAACGTGCTCCTGACCGTCGAGGGGGTGCCCAAGCTCGCCGACTTCAACGTCAGTTCCAGCGACGTCGTCCCGGTGCCCGGCGCGGCCGGCGCGGTGGCCGGTTCGGTCGCCTACATGTCGCCCGAGCAGTTGGCCGCGGCGTCCGCGCCCGCGTCGGCCGCCACCGTGCGGATCGACACCCGCAGCGACATCTACTCGCTGGGCGTGATGCTGTGGGAGCTGCTGACCGGCTCCCGGCCGTTCGCCGACGCCGAGCCGGGGGAGTCGCTCGAGGTGCCGCTCGCGCAGCGCCGCCGCGGCGTGGACGAGGAACTGGTGGCGCGGCTGCCCGCCGACTGTCCCGCCGCCCTGCGCCGGGTACTGCTCGTCTCCCTCGAACCGGACCCGGACGACCGGTGGTCGGACGGCCGCAAGCTCGCGCGTCAGTTCGCGCTGTGCCTCGATCCGCACGCGCGTGACCTGGTGGACCCACGGCCAGGTTCGGTGCGGTCGCGGCTGTGGCGGTGGACTCTGCCGGTGATGCTGGCGGCGATCGGCATCCCGAACGTGCTGGCCGCGGGGTACAACTACTACTACAACAAGGAACTGATCATCTCGTCGCTGTCCGCGCAGGCGCAGCAGCATCTCGAGCAGGTCCACCTGGTCATCGGCGCGCTGGCCTTCCCGGTCGGGGCGTTGCTGATCGTCACGTGGTGCCGGCTCGCGCTCACCGTGCCGCGCGGCCTACGCAGGGGGCAGACCTACGACGGCGCGGTGCTGGCCCGGGCGCGAACGGCCACACTGAATCTCGGCCACCGAGCCGTCGTGGTCAGTTTCGCGCTCTGGGTGGTGGCGGGGGCCGCCTACCCGGTCGCGCTGCAGATCGCGGCGGGCGGTATCCCGCTGCGGGCCTACACCCACCTGCTCGCCTCGCTGGCGGTGTGCGGAGCGGTCGCGGTCGCCTACCCGTACTTCATCCTCACGTACTACTCCGTCCGCTGTCTCTACCCGATCCTGTTGTCGCACGGCGAGATAGGCAGCCGCGACGGCCGGGACATCCGTACCCAACGCCGACTCGGCACCCGCTACCTCGCCGTCGCGGCATCGGTGCCGCTGATCGGGGTAGCGGGTCTCAGCTTCGTCGGCATCGACCACGGCGGTACCGTGAACGTGACGGTGCGCGTGCTCTGCCTGGGCGGAATCGCCGCGTTCATCGGTGTGTACCAACTGTTCCGGCGAATCGAGTCCGACCTGCGCGCGCTCTCCCGAGTGGTGACGCTGGGTGTCCCCGGGGATCAGTCCCCGCCGCCGAGCGTGTCCCACAGGAACGTGTAGGCCAGCGCGGACTTGAACGCCATCTGCTTGTTGTCGGCGGCGCCGCCGTGGCCGCCCTCGATGTTCTCGTAGTACCAGGCTCGATGGCCCTGCTCCTCGAGCAGCGCGGCCATCTTGCGTGCGTGCCCGGGGTGTACCCGGTCGTCGCGGGTGGAGGTTGCGATAAGCACGGGTGGGTAGGCGCGGTCGGGATCGGTATTCTGGTAGGGGGAGTACCGCGAGATGAACGCCCACTCGTCCGGGTCGTCGGGGTCGCCGTACTCCGCCATCCAGGACGCGCCCGCCAACAGCAGGTGGTACCGCCGCATGTCGAGCAGCGGAACCTGGCAGACGATCGCGCCGAACAGTTCCGGGTAGCGGGTGAGCATCACACCCATCAGCAGCCCGCCGTTGCTGCCACCCTGCGCACCGAGCTGGGAGGCGGTGGTGATGCCGCGATCGACGAGGTCGCGCGCGACCGCGGCGAAATCCTCGAACACCTTGTGCCTGCCCGCTTTCAGCGCCTGCGTGTGCCACTGCGGTCCGTATTCGCCGCCGCCGCGGATGTTCGCGACCACGTAGGTGCCGCCGCGCTCGAGCCAGGACAGGCCCATCGCACCGCTGTAGCCGGGCAGCATCGAGTTCTCGAACCCGCCGTACCCGTACAGCAAGGTGGGTCCCGGCGCCGCACCCGGCTCGCGCACCACGAAGTACGGGATCCGGGTGCCGTCGTCGGACACCGCGAAATGCTGTGCGACAGACAGGTTGGAGGAATCGAAGAAGGTGGGCGCCTGCTTGAGTTCCTCGACCGGTTCGCCGACGTACCCGTGCAGCAGGGTGGCGGGAGTGGTGTAGCCGCTCGAGTTGAGGAAGAATTCGTCGCTCTCGACCGGGTCGACGTCGAGCACATCGGTGGCGGCGAGTTCGGAGACTCCCGCGAGCGGCTCGTCGGTCCACCCGGCGGGGCCGGGGGTGCGCACGCGCAGACGCGTCTGCACATCCGACAACGTCACCATCAGCAGGTGATTGCGGGTCCACACGTACTGTTCGAGTGAGGTGTGCGGGTCCGGGGCGAAGAGCACCGTGAGCTCGCGCGAGCCTTCCTGGTAGTCCGCGTACCGTGCGGCCAGCAGGGTGCCGGCGGGATACTCGTGATCGCCGACCGCCCACGCCCCGCGGGTGCGGATCAGCAGCCATTCCCGATGCACCGACGCGCGGGCGTCCTGCGGCACGTCGATCAGCGTCAACTCGCCGTCGGGGCCGAGTTCGAAGCGCTGCGAGGCGTAGAAGTCGATCGAGCGCTCGACGAAGCTGCGTTCGAAGCCCGGCGTGCGGTCGTACCAAGCGGACACCGCGACGTCCGAGTGATCGCCCTCGAACACAGTGACGGCCTCGGTGAGGGGGGTGCCGCGACGCCATCGCGCCGCCGTGCGCGGGTAGCCGGAATCGGTCAGCGCCCCGGGCCCGGTGTCGGTGCCGACGTAGACGGTGTCGGCGTCGATCCAGCCGATGTCGCTCTTGGCCTCGGGGAGGTGGAATCCGCCGTCCTCGGGGAGGACGAACTCGGCGCGCAGCAGGTCGAACTCGCGCACAACGACGGCGTCGGCACCGCCGCGCGAGAGGCTGATCAGCGCACGAGACTGGTCGGGTCGCAGCACCTGCGCGCCCGACCAGACCCAGTTCTCGCCCTCGGCCTCCGCCAGTGCGTCGAGGTCGACGAGGATCTCCCAGTCCGGCGCGTCCGTCCGGTACTCGTCCATGGTGGTGCGCCGCCACAAGCCGCGCACGTGCAGGGAGTCGCGCCAGAAGTTGTACAGGTAGGCGCCGCGCCTGCGCACGTAGGGGATGCGGGCGTCGGTGTCGAACACCGCGCGGATCCGGTCCTCCAGGTCGGCGAATCGGTCGGTGTCGGTGAACTCGGCGATCGTGCGGTCGTTGTGCTCACGCACCCACGCCAGGGCGGACTCACCGGTGACGTCCTCGAGCCAGAGGTGGGGGTCGGTCGCAGTCGGGTCGGAAGCCATGCGTCATTGATACCCCGGCCCGGCGGGCGTCGCGCACCGACCACCCGCGCCTCAGAGGTAACGACCGCACACCGGCCAGGCGCCGGGTCCCTGTCCGGCGAGGACCTTCTCGGCGACGCGAATCTGTTCTTCGCGCGAGGCGTGCTGAGGGCTTCCCGAACCGCCGAACTCCGCCCAGGTGCTCTGGGTGAACTGCAGGCCTCCGTAGAAGCCGTTCCCGGTGTTCGTCGCCCAGTTTCCACTGCTCTCGCAGCGGGCGACGGCATCCCAATTGTGGCTGGCTGCACTGGCGGTGCCGCCGGCGAGCCCGAGCACGACGGAGGCGAGCGCCCCGGCCGCGACGAGGTGTCCGAGGATCCGTGCGGGCGTGCGGGTGCCGGTGTTGTCGGTGCGACTGACGATCATCGAGGTGTTGTTCCTTGCCTGGGTGTTCCGTGACCGGGCCCACGCGGTTCGGTGAGTCCGGCCACAGATTCCCGGCTGCGGCGATCGGCGGAGACGGTCGATGTGCCCGGGGGCATACCTGTTCTGCCGGATTCAGGTACCTGCGCGGGACGCGGCTGCCTGCGTGGTCACCGGGTGCGACGGCGTCCGCAACGCGAACGGCCCCCGCACCATTCGGTGCGGGGGCCGTTCGGCGCCTGTGGGCCTACAGGCCGATCGACGCGGCCAGCATCGGCCAGGACTTGTGCAGGTCGTCCTGCCAGTAGCCCCAGGAGTGCGTCCCGGCGGGGCGGTAGTCGAAGGTGGCCGGGATCTGCAGGCCGTTCAGCCGGTTCTGCAGGTTGTGCGTGCACTGGTCGACCGCGGCCTCGATGACGCCGCCGAGCAGGACCTGGTTGGCGAGGGTGCCGACGTTGCCGTTGATCCCGGGGCCCGCCAGGTTGTCGTGGTCACCCGGCAAGCCGGTCGACGCCGCGACGTAGAGCTGGATGCCGCGCAGCTTCTCGGCGTTGACGACGGGGTCGTTCGCCTTCCACCCGGGTCCGTCGAACGGGCCCCACATGTTGGTGGCATCCGCGCCGCCACGGGACTCGACGACCGTGCGTACGTAAAACTTGCCGGCGTCGGTGCTGGTCTCCGCGCAGCCGCTGTACGCGCCGACGCTCTTGTAGAGCGTGGGTGCGGCGATCGCCAGATTGAGTACGGAGGTGCCCGCCATCGAGATGCCTGCAAGCGAGTTCACGCCGGTGGTGCCGAAGGCCTTGTCGATGATCGGGGGCAGCTCCTCGGTGAGGAAGGTCGTCCACTTGTTGCGGCCCAGCTTGGGGTCGTCCTTCTGCCAGTCGGTGTAGTAGCTGAAGGCGCCGCCGATCGGGGTGACGACGTTGACGTTCTTGTCCTTGAAGAAGTCCATGACGTCGGTCTGCTGCTGCCAGGTCGCACGGTCCTCGCCGCCGCCGGCGCCGTTGAGCAGGTAGAGGGTGGGCCGCGGCGCACTGGTGTCTGCCGGGGTGATGACCTCGACCGGGATGGTCTGGTTCATGGCGGCCGAGTACACCTGTGCGGTGACCTTGCGGGACCCGCTGTTGTCGATTCGTTCGAGCTTCGAGCCGGTGGTCGTCTCGACGCTGGGGTCGGCGTGCACGATCGCGGGGGCCGCCAGCATCGGCAGGACGGCGAACGAGACGGCCGCGGCGAGCAGACGTCCGCGCTTGGAAGTGGACCGTAGACGCATGGGCAGGCCTCGCAGTTCGAGTGGGTGGTGCGGGCGCGCCGGGTACGGGCGCACATCCTTTCTACCGGAATCGGGTTCTGGCCAGCCACTGCGCGGGCCGACCCGGTCGCGGGCCCTACCCGCGGGTAACCCGACCGTCCCGGGACACCGAATTCGTACGGGACTACCCTGGGGACTCGTGACCTCACACTATGACGTCGTTGTCCTCGGTGCCGGTCCCGGTGGGTACGTCGCTGCTATCCGCGCGGCACAACTCGGACTGAAAACCGCAATCATCGAAGAGAAGTACTGGGGCGGTGTCTGCCTGAACGTGGGCTGTATCCCGTCCAAGGCGCTTCTGCGCAATGCGGAGCTTGCGCACATCTTCACGAAGGAAGCCAAGACCTTCGGCATCTCGGGGGAGGCGACGTTCGATTTCGGCGCCGCCTTCGACCGCAGCCGCAAGGTCGCGGACGGCCGCGTCAAGGGCGTCCACTTCCTGATGAAGAAGAACAAGATCACCGAGTACGACGGTCGCGGCACCTTCACCGGTCCCAAGGCGATCGACATCGCGCTCAGCGCGGGCGGCACCGACTCGGTGACCTTCGACAACGTCATCATCGCCACCGGCAGCACCACCAAGCTGCTGCCCGGCACCTCGCTCAGCCGCAACGTCGTCACCTACGAGGAGCAGATCACCACCCGTGAGCTGCCCGGCTCGATCCTCATCGTCGGTGCGGGCGCCATCGGCATGGAGTTCGGCTACGTCCTCAAGAACTACGGCGTGGACGTCACCATCGTCGAGTTCCTCGACCGTGCGCTGCCCAACGAGGACGCGGACGTCTCCAAGGAGATCGAGAAGCAGTACAAGAAGCTCGGCGTCACCATCAAGACCGGTGCCGCGGTCCAGACGATCGAGGACGACGGCGCCAAGGTGACCGTCGCGATCAAGGACAACAAGTCCGGTGTGGTCGAGACCGTCGTGGTCGACAAGGTCCTGCAGTCCGTCGGCTTCGCCCCGAACGTCACGGGCTTCGGCCTCGAGACCGCCGGTGTGGCCCTCGACCGCGGCGCCATCGCCATCGACGAGCGGATGCGCACCAACGTGCCGGGCATCTACGCCATCGGCGACTGCACCGCGAAGCTGATGCTCGCGCACGTCGCCGAGGCGCAGGCCGTCGTGGCGGCCGAGACCATCGCCGGCGCCGAGACCCTCGAGCTCGGCGACTACCGGATGATGCCGCGCGCCACCTTCTGCCAGCCGCAGGTCGCCAGCTTCGGTCTCACCGAGGAGCAGGCGAAGGCGGAGGCGACCGCTCGCGGATCCGACATCAAGGTCGCGGTCTTCCCGTTCACCGCCAACGGCAAGGCGCACGGACTGGCAGATCCGACCGGCTTCGTGAAGCTGATCGCGGACACCGAGCACGGTGAGCTGCTCGGCGGCCACCTGATCGGCCCCGACGTCTCCGAGCTGCTGCCCGAGCTGACCCTCGCGCAGAAGTGGGACCTGACGGTCAACGAGCTCGCCCGCAACGTCCATACCCACCCGACGCTGAGCGAGGCACTGCAGGAGGCCATCCACGGTCTCGCGGGTCACATGATCAACTTCTAGACACTGCGGCGCCGAGAAGCGCTGTGCCCGAGGGCGTCCGACCATCAGGTCGGGCGCCCTCTGTCGTTCTCGAGCCCGAACCGAGTCCGTGTGAGGACTTGTTCACGCCGATGCAATCTGCGAAATCAACTGGTGACTGACAGTCATTCCGGCGCAACAACAGCCGAATACTGTCTGCCCCTATCGAATACCGCGCTGTATACGCGGTTCGGATACAGGGCATCCCAGGACTCTCACCTCGCACGTTCATCGACGGAAAGGCTCGTACATGCGTACCTTCTCGAAGCGCACCCTCGCCGCGCCCGCAGCCCTGGCCGCAGTCGGACTGGTGCTGACCGGTTGCGGCAGCAAGGCCTCCGACACCGCGGCCGAGGGCGGTTCGGCCGCCTCGTGCATGGACACCTCCGGTTCGACCGTCAAGGTGGGTTCGCTCAACTCGTTGTCGGGCACCATGGCGATCAGCGAGGTCACCGTCCGCGACTCGATCGCGCTGGCGGTACAGGAGATCAACAACTCCGGGGGCGTGCTCGGCAAGCAGATCCAGGTGGTCGGCGAGGACGGTGCCTCCGAGCCGACCGTCTTCGCGGAGAAGGCTGAGAAGCTGATCAGCAGCGACTGTGTCGCAGCGGTTTTCGGCGGATGGACGTCGTCGAGCCGCAAGGCGATGCTGCCGGTTTTCGAGGACAGGAACTCGCTGCTCTACTACCCGGTGCAGTACGAGGGGCTCGAGGACTCGAAGAACATCTTCTACACCGGTGCGACCACCAATCAGCAGATCATCCCGGCGCTGGACTACCTGAAGGAGAAGGGCGTCAAGTCCCTGTACCTGGTCGGCAGTGACTACGTCTTCCCGCAGACCGCGAACCGAATCATCAAGGCATACGCGGCCGCCAACGGCATCGAGATCAAGGGAGAGGACTACACCCCGCTCGGTTCTACCGACTTCTCCACGATCGTCAACAAGGTGCGTGCCGCCGGTGCCGACGCGGTGTTCAACACCCTCAACGGCGACTCCAACGTCGCCTTCTTCCGTGAGTACAAGAACGTCGGCCTGACCCCCCAGGCGATGCCGGTGGTCTCGGTGTCGATCGCCGAGGAGGAGGTCGGCGGCATCGGCACTCAGAACGTCGAGGGGCAGTTGACCGCGTGGAACTACTACCAGACGGTCGACTCGCCGGAGAACAAGAAGTTCGTCGAGGCGTACAAGGCGAAGTACGGGCAGGGCAAGCCCACCTCGGACCCGATGGAAGCCGCATACACCTCTGTCTACCTGTGGAAGAACACGGTCGAGAAGGCGAAGTCGTTCGCGACCAAGGACATTCAGGACAGTGCCGACGGCGTCAGCTTCGACGCGCCCGAGGGCACCGTGACGATCGACGGGTCCAACCACCACATCACCAAGACGGCGCGCATCGGAGAGATCCGCGGTGACGGCCTGATCTACACGATCTGGGACTCGGGCCAGCCGATCAAGCCCGACCCGTACCTGACCTCGTACCCGTGGGCAGCGGGCATGGGCAAGCAGTAGTCCGTACCGGCGACGAAGCCGACCAGTAGAGAGGCAGTGCATCTTCATGGATGTCGTGATCGGACAGCTCTTCACGGGCCTGAGCATCGGGTCGATCCTGTTACTTGCAGCGCTCGGGCTGTCGCTGACGTTCGGCCAGATGGGCGTGATCAACATGGCCCACGGTGAGTTCATCATGGCCGGTAGCTACACGGCCTACGTGGTGCAACAAGTGATTTCGAGTGCCACCGGATCACTGTTCGTCTCCCTGCTGGTCGGCTTCTTCGTCGGCGGCGCGATGGGTGCGCTGCTCGAGGTGACCCTCGTCAGGCGGATGTACCACCGGCCGCTGGACACGCTGCTCGTGACCTTCGGTGTCGGGCTGATCCTGCAGCAGGCGGCCAGGGACATCTTCGGTGCTCCCGCTGTGAACGTGGTTGCCCCGTCTTGGCTTTCGGGCGGCGTCGACATCCTGGGGGCGGTGGTGCCGAAGACGCGGATCTTCATCCTGGTGCTCGCCGTCCTGGCGGTGGTGCTACTGGCGCTGGCACTCCAGCGGTCGTCGATGGGCCGTCGCATCCGGGCGGTCGTGCAGAACCGCGACCTCGCCGAGACCAGCGGGATCTCCTCTCGCCGTACCGATGTCACCACATTCTTCATCGGGTCGGGCCTGGCCGGCGTCGCCGGCGTCGCATTGACGCTGATCGGGTCGACCAGCCCGACTATCGGGCAGAGCTACCTGATCGACGCGTTCCTGGTGGTCGTGGTCGGCGGTCTCGGGCAGATGAAGGGTGCGGTGATCGCCGCGTTCGCCCTCGGAACCCTCAACTCGTTCGTCGAGTACTCGACCACAGCATCGATCGCGAAGGTCATCGTGTTCGTCGTCATCGTGGTCTTCCTGCAGGTGCGGCCTCAGGGCCTGTTCGCCGTCAAGACGAGGAGCCTCGTATGAGCGTCCTGACAAGTCCCAGGGCACGGGTATGGGGTGGTTTCGCGCTCGCTGCCGTACTGCTGTTCGGGGTGGCACCTGCGGCCCTCAGCGACTTCCGCCTCGGTCTGCTCGGTAAGTTCCTGTGCTTCGCGATCATCGCCGCCGGCATCGGGTTGGCCTGGGGCAGAGGCGGAATGCTCACCCTCGGGCAGGGCGTCTTCTTCGGGATCGGTGCCTACGCGATGGCGATGCACCTCAAGGTCGCGGACGCCCAGCTCAAGGGCCAGAACGTACCGGACTTCATGCAGATCGCCGGCAAGTCGGAACTGCCCGGCTACTGGCAGCCGTTCGCGTCCCCGGCCGTCGCGATCATCGCGATCCTGGTGTTGCCGGCGCTGGTGGCGTTCGTGCTCGGGCTCGGGGTCTTCAAGCGCCGCGTCAAGGGCGCGTACTTCGCGATCCTCTCGCAGGCCCTCGCGGCGGCGTTCGCGATCCTGCTGGTCGGCCAGCAGACGATCGGCGGCAGCAACGGGCTCAACAGGTTCCGCACCTTCTTCGGGTTCAACCTGGCCGACCCGGCGAACAAGCGGATGCTGTTCTTCATCGCCGCGGCCGTGCTGCTGCTGTCCGTGGCGTTGATCCGTCAGCTGATGAACAGCCGCTACGGCGAACTGCTCGTCGCGGTCCGGGACCAGGAGGAGCGCGTCCGGTTCCTCGGATACGACCCCGCCAACATCAAGCTCGTCGCCTACGTCGTCGCCGCGTTCCTCGCCGGCATCGCGGGTGCGCTGTTCGTGCCGATCGTCGGGATCATCTCGCCCGCCGACGTCGGGATCGTGCCGTCGCTGGCCTTCCTGATCGGAGTCGCGATCGGCGGCCGGGCGACGCTGCTCGGCCCCGTCCTCGGCGCCATCGGCGTCGCGTGGGCGCAGTCCGCGTTCTCCGAGTCGTTCCCGTCCGGCTGGATCTACGCGCAGGGCCTGCTGTTCGTCGTGGTCGTCGGGTTCTTCCCCGCCGGTGTCGCCGGACTGGTGACCCTGCTACGTCGTCGTCGCTCGCCCTCCGCTGCCGCCGAACCCGACGGCCCCGTCCCCGCTCTGGCAGTGGTGCCCGAACCCGTGAAGGTGTCCTAGATGACCGAAACAGACGTGAGCGCAAGGGCTCCGGAGACCGGCGGCAATGCCGGGATGTCGAGTCAGTATCTCGAGGTCCGCGGCCTCACCGTCACCTTCGACGGCTTCACCGCCGTCGACGGCGTGGACCTGACGCTGCTGCAGGGGGACCTGCGATTCCTGATCGGCCCCAACGGTGCCGGGAAGACCACCCTGGTGGACGCGATCACCGGATTGGTGCCCGCCACCGGGTCTGCCACGAAGTCCGGGGTGGAGCTGATCGGGAAGAAGGTGCACCACATCGCCCGTCTCGGAGTGGGGCGCACCTTTCAGACCGCGAGCGTCTTCGAGGAATTGAGCGTGCTGCAGAACCTCGACATCGCAGCCGGCGCGGGCCGGTCCGCGTTGACCCTGCTGCGACGCCGAAAGACGGTGCTGCCGCAGATCGAGGACGCACTCGAGACGATCGGGCTCGCCACGCAACGCGACACCCCCGCCGGGATCCTCGCGCACGGGCAGAAACAGTGGCTGGAGATCGGCATGCTGCTGGTGCAGAACGCGGACGTGCTGCTGCTCGACGAGCCGGTCGCGGGCATGAGTCTCGAGGAACGCGAGCAGACCGGAAACCTGCTGCGCCGCATCGGCGGTGAGCGCACCGTCGTGGTCGTCGAACACGACATGGACTTCATGCGGGCGTTCGCGACCTCGGTAACCGTGCTTGCCTCCGGGAAGGTGCTCTCGGAGGGCACGGTCGCCGAGGTGCAGTCCGATCCGAAGGTCCAGCAGGTCTACCTGGGCACCGCTGCTGCCCACGACCAGAGGGAGGGATGAGCATGCTCGAACTCGTCGACCTTCGAGCCGGCTAC
This sequence comes from Rhodococcus sp. NPDC059234, assembly GCF_042754225.1. Taxonomy (NCBI): domain Bacteria; kingdom Bacillati; phylum Actinomycetota; class Actinomycetes; order Mycobacteriales; family Nocardiaceae; genus Rhodococcus; species Rhodococcus sp. NPDC059234. Next base: position 34,868 of record NZ_JBHZAH010000026.1, on the reverse strand, counting down.
GGACGCACCGAGGTGGTGCACGGGGTGTCGCTCACGGTCCCGGACAGTGGGGTCGCCGCCGTGATGGGCCACAACGGGGCCGGCAAGACGACCCTGCTGCGGGCCGCGGTCGGGCTGATCAAGGTGAACTCGGGACGGATCCTGTTGGGTGGTGAGGACATCACCGGACTGCGACCCAGCGCGCGCGTCGCCCGCGGGCTGGCGTACGTGCCCCAGGGCCAGCAGTCGTTCGGGCAACTGACCACCGCGGAGAACCTGCAGGTGGTCGCCGACGGCCGCAAGCGTGGCAAGGTGCTGATCGCGGAGGCGCTGGATCTGTTCCCGGCGTTGACCGGACTGCTGGACCGGCGGGCCGGACTGCTCTCCGGCGGGCAGCGCCAGCAGCTCGCGATCGCCCGCGCGCTGATCACCGAGCCCGAGATCCTCATCCTCGACGAGCCGACCGAGGGAATTCAGCCGAACGTCGTCGCCGAGATCGAGCGCACCGTGATGGAACTGACAGGTCGTGGTGACCTCGGCGTGCTGTTGGTCGAACAGCACATCGGCTTCGCCCTGCAGTCGGCCCAGCACTACAGCGTGCTGGCCTCGGGGCGCGTGACCTCCACCGGCAGTGGGGGAGCCGACTCGGCCGCTGCCGTCCGCGCCGCGATGGCGATCTGATGAGCGGGCGGGAGGGCTACCGCCGCGGCAGGGCCGACCCGGACAGGGGAGGCTCGCTGCGCGAGCAGGTGTACCGGTCGCTGCGCGCCGACCTGATGAGCGGGCGGCTGTCCCCGTCCGAGCGGCTCGGAGAGGAACGCCTGGCGGAGCTGTACGGCGTCTCGCGGACCCCGGTGCGCGAAGCGCTGGCCCGGCTGCAGTCCGACGGGCTCGTCGAGCGCGACGAGCACGGGCTGTTCCCGTATCGGCCGCGGCTCGACGAACTCGGCGGCCTGTACGAACTTCGGATCCTGCTCGAGCTGGGTGGAATCCGGCGGATCCTGGACGGCGGCGCGGGTCGTCACGATGCCGACGTACTCGGACCCGAACTCGACGCCTGGTACGCGCTCCGCACGACCGCACCGGAACCGGACGCCGGCTTCGTGGTGCTCGACGAGCGATTCCACACCACCGTGCTCGCGTCCTCGGGCAACCCGGCGTTGGCCGACGCGCTCGCAACCGTCAACGCGAAGGTCCGTCCGGTGCGAATGTTCGACTACCTGACGGCGGACCGGATGAGCGCCACGATCGACGAGCACATATCGGTCGCCGAACTGATCCTCGACGGGCACCTGCAGCGGGCCCACGACGCGCTCCTCGGGCATATCGACGAGTCCCGGGTGGTGGTCCTCGACCGCGCGCAACAGGCCCTGTCCATGGCCCGGATGGCCAACGCCGTGCGCAACTGACCGCCCGGCAACAGTCCGACATCTCTCCTGTCCCAGAAGGGCACTGACATGATCGACTCTTCATTCGACACCCTGCTCGTCGCCAACCGCGGCGAGATCGCCTGCCGCATCATGCGGTCGGCGCACCTACTCGGGCTCAAGACCGTGGCCGTGTACTCGGACGCCGACGCTGCGGCCGCACACGTCGAGATGGCGGACGTGGCAGTGCGCCTCGGGCCGGCGCCGGCACAGGAGTCCTACCTCCGGGCCGACGCGGTTGTCGCCGCGGCGCTCGCCAGTGGTGCGGGTGCCGTTCACCCGGGCTACGGATTCCTCTCGGAGAACGACGAATTCGCGACGGCGGTGGAGGCGGCGGGCATCGCGTTCGTGGGGCCGACCCCGCAGCAGCTGCGGGTGTTCGGCAACAAGCACACCGCACGGGAGGCGGCCAGGGCGGTCGGGGTGCCGCTGGTTCCGGGCAGCGGCCTGCTCGACAGCCTCGAGTCCGCCCTCACGGCGGCCGCCGAGATCGGCTACCCGGTCATGCTCAAGGCGGTCGGCGGTGGCGGCGGAATCGGCATGCAGTCCTGCTTCGATGCCGCCGACCTGCGTGGGGCGTACGACCGCGTGCAGCGCCTCGCACAGGCCAACTTCTCCTCGTCTGGGGTGTTCCTCGAGCGATTCGTCGCGCGCGCGAGGCATGTCGAGGTTCAGGTCTTCGGCGACGGTGCCGGCCGCACTCTCAGCCTGGGCACCCGGGACTGCTCGTTGCAGCGACGCAACCAGAAGGTGGTCGAGGAGGCGCCGGCTCCGGGACTGGCCGACGAACTGGTCGAGCGCCTGCTGAGTTCCTCACGCGCGCTGGCATCCTCGGTCCGCTACCGCAGTGCGGGCACCGTCGAGTTCGTCTACGACGTGGACCGCGGGGAGGCCTCGTTCCTGGAGATGAACACCCGCCTGCAGGTCGAGCACCCGGTCACCGAGGAGGTGACCGGCGTCGACCTGGTCGGCTGGATGCTGCGCCTGGCGCGGGGTGACTCGTCGATGCTCGACGAGTTGCCGGACTCGGGACCGCCGATCACCGGCCACGCCGTGGAGGCGCGGATCTACGCGGAGGATCCCGGGCGCGGCTACCGGCCGGGCGCGGGACTGCTCACCAGTGTCGAGTTCCCGGCCCACACCAGGGTCGAGACCTGGGTGGACACCGGTACCCAGGTCAGTGCCCACTACGACCCGATGCTGGCGAAGGTGATCACCGCGTCGACGAGCAGGTCGGGTGCGTTCGCCGCGCTCGGCGCCGCGCTCGACGAGACCCGGCTGTACGGCATCCCGACGAATCTGACTCAGCTGCGCCACATCTGTTCGATGCCGGAGGTGCTCGCGGCCGACCACACCACGTCCGCGCTCGAGAACCAGCGTGGGGTGGGAGCCCGGATGGACGTCGTGCGGGCCGGCACCATGACCACCGTGCAGGACCATCCCGGCAGGCTCGGCTACTGGGAAGTGGGTATTCCGCCGTCGGGCCCGATGGACGACCTGTCGTTCACTCTCGTCAACGCCGCGGTCGGGAACCGGGCGGACGCGGCCGGGCTCGAGTGCACGCTGCAGGGTCCGCGACTGGAGTTCTCGGCGCCGACGGTCGTCTGTGTCGGCGGGGCCCCGGTCGAGGTCACGGTCAACGGGGCACCCGCTCCGATGTGGGAGCCGGTGGCCGTGCCCGCCGGGGGAGTACTCGACATCGGCACGCCTGCGGGTGACGGATTGCGCAGCTACCTGGCGGTCCGAGGCGGTGTCGACGCCCCGCAGTACCTCGGCAGTGCGTCGACCTTCACCCTCGGTGGATTCGGTGGGGTGACCGGGCGGGCCGTAGCCACCGGGGACGTCCTGAACCTGCTCGACGACGAGGACGGTCTCGGTGTTCCGGCGATCGTCCCGGTCGCCGATCGCCCCGTGCTCGAACGCATCTGGCACCTGGCCGTCACCGAGGGCCCGCAACCGGCCCCGTCCTACTTCACGACCGAGGACATGGCCCAGTTCTACGACACCACCTGGAAGGTCCAGGCGCACGCGAATCGGACCGGGATCCGGCTCGACGGGCCGAAGCCCACGTGGTCGCGCACCGACGGCGGCGAGGCCGGACTGCATCCGTCGAACCTGCACGACAACCCCTACAGCGTCGGTGCGCTCAACGTCTCGGGCGACACCCCGATTCTGTTGGGACCCGACGGGCCGAGCCTCGGCGGCTTCGCCTGCCCGTTGACCGTCGTCCGCGCGCACCGCTGGAAGCTAGGCCAGATCCGGCCCGGCGACGAGGTCCGGTTCGTGCCGGTCACTGATGCCGGTGCCGATGAGTTGCGCGCCTCGGACACGGTCCGGGCGGCGATGCTGCCGCCGTCGGCCGCGCACGCGACCGCCTCGGACGGGGGAGTGCTGGGCCGGATCGCTGCTGCCGTCGACCGACCGGCGGTGACCTACCTGCGCGGCGGCGACGACAACATCCTCGTCGAGTACGGCGCGATGGAACTGGACCTCGGACTGCGAATGCGAGTGCACGCACTGTCGGTTGCGTTGGCGCAGCACGCTCCTCGGGGGCTGATCGACGTGACACCCGGCGTGCGTTCGCTCCACCTGCACTTCGACCCCGACGTGCTGCGCTCACCCACACTCCTCGGCCTGCTCGCGGAGATCGAGGAGCAGCTGCCGGTCACCGGTGACCTGGTGGTGCCCAGTCGCACGGTGCGCCTGCCACTCTCGTTCGACGACCCGTCCATTGCCGAGGCGATAGACCGGTACCGCAGCGGCGTCCGGGATCGGGCGCCGTGGCTGCCGTCCAACACCGAGTTCATCCGGCGCATCAACGGCCTGGACAGTGTGGACGAGGTGCGCGACGCCGTGTTCGACGCGGAGTACCTGGTCCTCGGGCTCGGAGACGTGTATCTCGGTGCCCCCCTTGCGGTCCCGCTCGATCCGCGGCACCGGCTGGTGACCACCAAGTACAACCCCGCCCGCACCTGGACGCCGTCCGACGCCGTCGGCATCGGCGGCAAGTACCTGTGCGTGTACGGGATGGAGTCTCCGGGCGGCTACCAGCTGATCGGCCGGACGGTCCCGATCTGGTCGGGCTACCGGCAGCAGGGGCCCTTCGCCGAGGGCAAGCCGTGGCTGTTCCGGTTCTTCGATCGCATCGTGTGGGAACCGGTGAGTGCCGAGCAGCTCTCCGAGTACCGCGCGCAGGCCAGGGCCGGACGATTCAACGCCGAGATATCGGACGGCACTTTCGCGCTCGCCGACCATCTCGCGTTCCTGGACCGCAACGCCGACTCGATCGCCGAGTTCAACGCCCGCCAGGCGGAAGCATTCGAGGCGGAGAAGACCGCATGGCGGGACGCGGGCGAATTCGACCGCATCGAGGTACTCGACCTGCCCGAGCCGGTCGCAGCGGCGGTGGAACTGCCGCCCGGCGCGGTCGTCGTCGAGGCGCCCATGGTCGGCACCGTGTGGCGGGTCGAGGTCGAACCGGGGGCAACCGTCGAACCGGGACAGTCGGCACTGGTGCTCGAGGCGATGAAGCTGGAGATGCCCGTTGCCTTCACCACCTCGGGAACGGTGCTCGAGGTGCTCGTCGAACCCGGGGCGAAGGTCGAACCGGGGACACCGTTGATCGTGATCGGAGCTGTGCAGTGATGAGTGTTCTCGGCGATACGGCGGTCGGACCGGCGACGACCCCCACAGAGCGGGTCGTGCGCGCGTACCGGAGGATCGCGGAGGTCGAGCGCCCCGAGGTGTGGATCACGCTACGCGAGGAGGCGGACGTGCTCGCCGATGCGGCGGCGGTCGAGGACAGGCTCGGTGCGGGGGAGGAGCTGGCCCTGGCCGGACTGCTGGTCGCGGTGAAGGACAACCTCGACGTGGCCGGCCTGCCCACCACGGCCGCCTGTCCCGAATTCGCCTACCTGCCTACGGAGTCCGCGAGTGCGGTGAGCCGGCTGGTCGCGCAGGGCGCCGTGGTCCTCGGCAAGACGAACCTGGACCAGTTCGCCACGGGGCTGGTCGGGACCCGCAGTCCGTACGGCGCCGTGCGCAGCGCCTGGGACTCCGAACGAGTCTCGGGCGGGTCCAGTTCCGGATCGGCGGTCGCCGTGGCGCTCGGCGTCGCGGACATCGGCGTGGGCACGGACACCGCCGGCTCCGGCCGGGTGCCCGCCGCCCTGAACGGCATCGTCGGGCTCAAGCTCTCGCTCGGCCTCGTCCCCACGCACGGGGTGGTTCCCGCCTGCGTGGACTACGACTGCGTGACCGTGTTCGCCGCCGATCTCGACGCCGCGACGGCGGCGGCCCGGGTGATGGCGGGCCCCGAGCCCCGCGATCCCCGCAGCCGTACGTGGCCGTCGGACGTCCGGTTGGCGGCGCCGGCGGTGCCGCGAATCGCGGTGCCGCGCATAGAGGATCTCGCTGAGTTGTGCCCGGAGTACCTGGCCGCGTTCAGCGAGACCGTGGCCGCGCTCGAGGCGGACGGCGTGGTGACGCAGAGCGTCGACATCTCCGGGCTGCTGGCCGCGGCTCGCCTGCTCTACGACGGCGCCGTGGTCGCGGAACGGTACGCGGCAGTCGGGCGGTTCCTCGACACCCGCCCCGCGGGCGCGGACCCGACCGTGGCCGCCATCGTGGCCGGTGCCCGCACCCCCGCCGCGCACGAACTGGTCGCGGACCTGGATGCGTTGCTGCGTGCGAAGTCCGCTGCCGCCGAGGTTCTCGCCGACTGCGACGCGCTGCTGCTGCCGACCACCACCGAGCACCCCACCGTCGCAGCGGTGCGGGCGGACCCGATTCGGGTGAACCGGCGGATGGGGACCTTCACCAACTTCTGCAACCTGCTCGACATGGCGGCCGTTGCGGTGCCGGGGTCGCCGACCGTTCAGGGACACCCGTTCGGGGTGATGTTCGTGGTGCCGGCGTTCGGCGACCAGGTGGCGATCGACCTGGCGGCGCGACTGACCGGGGCGACGGCACCGACGCTCGTGGACACCGGCGTCGACCTGGCGGTGTTCGGGGCGCACCTGCGCGGACAGCCGTTGCACTTCCAGCTCGAACACCTCGGCGCCCGGTTCGTCGAGACCGTCAGCACGACCGACGCGTACCGGCTGTACGCGCTCGACACGGTGCCGCCCAAGCCGGGGCTGGTGCGCCGCGGACCGGGGGCGGGTGCGCCGGTGGTGGGCGAGGTGTTCCGGCTCTCGGCCGCGGGGCTCGGCGGATTCCTGGCCGCACTGCCCGCGCCGATGGCGTTGACGAGCGTGGAATTGTCCAACGGCAGAAGCGTTGTCGGCTTCGGCTGCACTCACGATGCGATCGACGGCGCCACCGACATCACCGAGTTCGGCGGTTGGGTGGCGTACCTGAACTCGTAGGCCGCGTCAGCGGCTGTCGTACCTGTCCTGGTCGGCGAGGATGTCGGGCATCTGTGACTCGACGAAATCGATCAGTCCGAGCAGTCGCTCGGCGACCTGTTCACCGCGTGGGGTGAGGCTGTACTCGACCTTGGGCGGGATCGTCTCCTGGACCTCGCGATGCACGAAGCCGTCCCGCTCGAGCTGCTGGAGGGTCTGCGAGAGCATCCGTTCGCTGACGCCGTCGACGCGTCGACGCAGGGCGCTGAACCGGTACGGCGACTCGCCGAGCGCGGCGAGGACGAGGCCGCCCCAGCGGCCGGTGATGGTCTGCAGCACCGGGCGGGACAGGCACGCCCGCGCGAAGACGTCGGCCTCGAGGGTGGCGTCGTCGTCGACGGATCGGTCCAGGTCAGCGGTGCTCATGGGCTCCAGGTTACTACCGGCTCCACGGTAAGAGCTAACTATCAGGTTGGCACTTACAAATAATAAGTGCATGATGAACGGTGCGACGCATTGAAGCGTCAACCCGTCTGTTGGAGGAGCATCCCGCCATGACCATCGCTGTCACCGGAGCAACCGGACACCTCGGCCGTCTCGCCGTCGACGCACTGCTGGCGCGCGGTGCGCAACCCGGCGAGCTCGTCGCGGTGGTTCGCGACGCGGGCAAGGCCGCCGAGCTCGCCGCCAAGGGCGTCCAGGTCCGCGTCGCCGACTACGCCGACCCCGCCGCGCTCGAGGCCGCGCTCGTCGGTGTCGACAAGCTGCTGCTGATCTCCGGCAGTGAGATCGGTCAGCGAATTGCCCAGCACACCAACATCATCGACGCAGCAAAGGCCGCCGGTGTCGGCTTCGTCGCCTACACCTCCGTGCTCGGCGCGGCCGACAGCCCGTTGAGCCTCGCCCCCGAGCACAAGGCGACCGAGGAACTGCTCGCCGCGTCCGGCATCGGCCACGCCCTGCTGCGCAACGGCTGGTACTGGGAGAACTACACCAGCGACCTCGCCGGGACCGCCGCCCGCGGCGTCCTCGCCGGAGCCGCCGGCGACGGGCGCCTGGCCGCGGCCGCACGCGCCGACTACGCGGAGGCCGCCGCCGTCGTGCTGCTCGCCGACGATCAGGCGGGCAAGGTCTACGAGCTCGGCGGCGACCAGCGCCTCACGCTGACCGAGCTCGCCGGTGCCATCGCGGAGGCGACGGGCACGCCCGTCGCCTACCAGGACCTGTCCGAGGACGACTACCGCGGGGCGCTCGAGGCCGCCGGCTTGCCCGCTCAGTTCGCCGCGATGCTCGCCAACTCCGACACCGGCATCGCGGCGGGCGCACTCGACACCGAGAGCGGCGACCTGCAGGCCCTGATCGGTCGCAACTCCACCCCCGTCGTCGAGGTGCTGCGAGCCGCCCTGTAGTCCCCGGCTGCACCCCGAAAACGGGTGATGGGAACCATCATTCGGTCAGACCGAACAATGGTTCCCGTCACCCTCGGGGCGGCGTTCGTCAGTGCATGCCGACGGCGCCCTCGGCGGGCAGGTCGCCCTTCTTCGCGCGCACCAACACGATCACCAGCGGGCAGATCACCACGATGAGCGCCGCCGCCCAGGCGAAGGCGTGCGAGTACCCGGAGACCTCCGCGGAGAAGAAGTAGTCCTTCATCGCCGCCACGAACTCCTGCACCGGTGCGGGCAGCGTCGCCAGCTGCTCCGGGGACGGCATCTTCGCCTCGGCCAGGGCCTCGGCGGGAATGCCTGCCGGCGGGGTCGGGGCGGCATGGGACGAGGTGAACGCGGTCCTCGCGGAGACGTAGATGGTGGTGAACAGGGCGGTGCCCAGCGCGCCGCCGATCTGCACCGTCGCGTTGACCAGCGCGCTCGCGGCGCCCGCGTCGTGGTCCCGGACACCGATCAGCGCCAGGTTCTGCATCGGCACCATCAGCAGGCCGAGCCCGAAGCCGAAGGTCGCCAGTCCGGGGAAGACGTGGGTCCAGTACGAGGTGTCGACCCCGATCCGGGTGAGCAGCAGCAGTCCGAACGCGGCGACCACCGGGCCGACGACCATCAGCGGCTTCGGCCCGATCCGGGTGCTCAGGTTGGCGGACACGCCCGCGGCCATGACGATGAACGCGGCCATCGGCAGCGAACCGAAGCCCGCCTCGACCGGGCTGAAACCGAGCACGATCTGCAGGTAGAACGTGAGGTACAGGGTTCCGCCCAGCAGCGCCGACCCGACCAGCATCGACCCGATGAACGCGGTGCCGCGGTCGCGGTGCCACGGCACAGTCAGTGGCAGCAGCGGATTCGCGCTGCGCTTCTCGACGAGCACGAACAGGGCCAGCGCGACCAGTCCGGCCCCGATGAAGCCGACGGTCTGGGTGGACGCCCACCCGTGCTTCTCCGCCTGGGTGAACCCGTAGACCAGGGAGCCGAGGCCGAGGGCGATGAGTACCGTGCCGGGGATGTCGTAGCTGGTGTCGCCGTGCGCCTTGGTTTCCTTGACGATCGGCAGCGTCACGGCGATCGCGAAGATCGCGACGGGGATGTTCACCAGCAGGCACCAGCGCCAGTCGACGTACTCGGTGAGGAACCCGCCGAGCAGCAGTCCGATCGCGGCGCCGCCGCCGGAGATCGCGCCGAACACCGCGAACGCCTTGGCGCGTTCCTTCTCGCCGACGAAGGTGGTGGTCAGAATCGCCAGCGCGGCCGGCGCGAGCAGCGCGGCGAACACGCCCTGCAGTGCGCGGGCGGCGAACAGTTCCATGGCGTTCTGCGCGAGGCCGCCGATCGCGGACGCGACCGCGAATCCGGCCATGCCGACCATGAACGACCGCTTGCGGCCCCAGTAGTCGGCGACCCGGCCGCCCAGCAGCAGCAGCGCGCCGAACGCGAGTGCGTACGCGGTGACCACCCACTGACGGTCCGAGTCGCTGATCCCGAGGTCGGCCTGGGCCTGCGGCAAGGCGATCGAGACGATGGTGCCGTCCAGCACGACCGTCAGCTGGGCCAGCGCGACGATGCACAGCACCAGCCAGCGCCGGTCGTGATTGGGGTTGTCGGATGCGGTCGACGCGGCGGTGCCGCGCCCCGCGACATCCCGAGTGTCTGTGGACAAGGCGATTCCTACTGCTCGGTGGCGCGGACGTCCGTCACGGCCGAATGGCGCGACGCTACCGACGCGCTCCGAGACCGGGCAATCCGTACGGCCCGTTTCGTTGTGATACTCACACCGGGCTAGCGCAGGCTTGCCACCAGCCGAAAGGTGTGAACACTCGCCCGGGCTACCGGCGGAAGGTGTCGCGGCGGACGCCGAGGGTGGCGATCGAGGTGGCCAGCATGTCGTACTGGCCGACGAGCAGGACGAACTCGACCATGCGGCGTTCGTCGAAGTGCGCCGCCAGCGCCGACCAGGTGTCGTCGCCGAGATTCTCCGTGGCGATCAGCTCGTCGACCGCGGTCAGCAGTGCCCGGTGCCGATCGCTCCAGCCCGGGGCGGTCGGGCCCGCGAGCACCCGCGCGAGCAGGGTCGCGTCGACGCCGGCGCGCCTGCCGAGTCGGATGTGGTGGTCCATCTCGTAGTCGCAGCCGCGCAGGTGTGCGACGCGCAGGATCACCAGTTCGGTCTCGTGCCGGGAGATTCGACCGCCGGGCATCAGGCCCGCGCCGAAGTGCAGCCACCCTCGGAACGTGCCCTTGGTGCGGCCGAGAGTGCTGAACAGCTGGGCGTCGCGGGTGCCGGACGCGGCCGAGAGTACTTGCCACAGAACCCAGTTGATCGGCCCGAGTTCACGCAGCCGCCCCGGGGTGATGCGAGCGCTCATCGGAGGCGATCCTCGGGATCCGGCAGGGCGGTGGTGAAACGGGCTCGTTCGGTGCGGGCGATGGCCATCGCCGCTGCCATCCGCGGCTGCGGTCGCAGGTCCACGATCCGCTGCGCCGGCATCCGCAAGGCCAGCAGTCCGCCGACCCAGCCCGGCGCGTAGATCCGTCTGCGGCGCAACGTGATTCCCCTCTCGATGGCGTTCACCGCGGTCTCGAGCGGTGACACGGCCGTGAACATGCCCGACCATTTGATCTTGTCCGCGGCCGCGCTGTCGAATCCGATCGAGATCATCTCGGTGTCGATCTCGCCGAGGTACCCGACACCCACCCTGGTGCCGAGGTGCCGCATCTCCACCCGGAGCGTGTTGCCCAGCGCCTCGGCCGCGGCGGCGGTCGCGCTGTAGGCGCCGAGCAGCGGCAGCTGCACGGCGGCCGCGCCGGAGGTGACGATCAGCGCGTAGCCGTCGGAGTGCCCGATGTGCTCGCCCGCCGCGCGCAGTGTGTAGTACGTGCCCATCAGATTCACGTCGACGATCTGGCGCATCACCGCGGGGTCGCCGCCGAGCATCGGCAGCTGCGCGCCGACTCCCGCGTTCGCGACCACGACGTCCAGCCCGCCCAGCTCGGCGACCAGTTCGTTCACCGACGTGGACACCGCCGTGTGGTCGCGCACGTCGCAGTGCCGCCACGGTGCGTTGCCGCAGGCGGTCGCGGCCTGCTCGAGCAGTTCGGGCTCGAGGCCGAGCAGGGCGACGCGAGCACCGCGCTGGTGCAGGCGTTTGGTCAGTGCCGCTCCGATGCTGCGGGCGGCGCCGGTGACCAGGATGCGGCGTCCGGTGAGCCGGTCGTCGCGCCGTGCCGCCATGGTGCCACCGCCTCCCCCCGTCGCGTCTACTGCCCGGTAGGGAGAAGCTAGCACCGGGTCAACGGCATCCGGTGCAGATTCGGCCCGAGTTGGGCTCAGCGGATCAGGTACGGCGACACCGAGCTGCGGTGCTCGTTGATGTCGAGCTCCTTGCCGAGCGGCGGGAATGCGCGTTGCGGGCAGTTCATCCGCTCGCAGACCCGGCAACCCGCGCCGATCGGGGTTGCGGCCGCGCTGCTGTCGAGATTCAGCCCGTCCGCGTACACGGTGCGGTGTGCATGCCGCAGCTCGCAGCCGAGGCCGATCGCAAAGGTCTTGCCCGGCTGGCCGTACCGGATCGCGCGCCGTTCGACGGTCCGCGCGATCCACAGGTAGCTCCGGCCGTCGGGCATCTGGGCGATCTGCGTCATGATCTTGCCGGGGTAGGCGAAGGACTCGTAGACGTTCCACAGCGGGCAGGTGCCACCGCTCGACGAGAAGTGGAAACCGGTGGCGGACTGGCGTTTCGACATGTTGCCGGCCCGGTCGACGCGGACGAACGAGAACGGCACCCCGCGCAGCTTCGGTCGCTGCAGCGTGGAGAGTCGGTGACAGATCGTCTCGTAGGACTGCGAGAAGAACGCCGACAACCGTTCGATGTCGTAGCGGAAGTCCTCGGCGACGTCGTGGAACTGTCCGTACGGCAGCACGGTCGCGGCGGCGAAGTAGTTCGCCAGCCCCAGCCGGGCAAGGGAGCGGGACTCGTCGGAGGTGAAGCTTCCCTCGCCGACCAGCTTGTCGATGAGGTCGCCGCACTCGAGGTAGGCGAGCTCGGCGGCGAACTTGAACACCCGCTGCCCGCCCGACAGGTGCGGGGAGATCTCCAGCACGCGGGCGTCCGGGTCGTAGCGGTGCAGCACGCCCTCGCCGAGGTCGATGCGCTGGACGATCTGGACGTCGTGCACCAACTGCAGCCGCTTGGCGATCTCGCCCGCCACGTCGCCGCGGTGGAACCGCATCTTGGCGGTGAGGTCCTCGGCGGCGGTGTCGAGCTCGTGCAGGTAGTTCTGCCGCTGGTAGAAGTAGTCGCGCACCTCCTCGTGCGGCATCGTGATGGACCCGCTGCCGCTGCCGTCGCTGTAGCGGTCCTCGGTGGCGGCGGCCAGCTGGGCGGTGGTGTTGCGGTAGCGGCGGTGCATGTTGACCACGGCCTTGGCCAGGCTCGGGTGTGCGGACACCATCTCGGCGAGCTCGTGCGGGTCCGCGTCGATGCCCATCTCCTGATCGAGCGCGACCTCTCGCAGCTCGGCGATCAGCCGGGTGTCGTCCTGCGACGAGAAGAAGGTGGTGTCCACCCCGAAAACCTCGGTGATCCGCAGCAGGACCGGCACGGTCAGCGGCCGCACGTCGTGCTCGATCTGGTTGAGGTAGCTCGCCGAGATTTCCAGCGTCTGGGCGAGCGCGGCCTGGCTCATGCCGCGTTCGGTGCGTAGCTGCCGCAGTCGGGCGCCCACGAAGGTCTTCGCCATTTCACCAGGCTACGAGGGGTACCGAGGGTTTGCAACGCGGAGTTCGCAGGATTAGCGGACACGTCGCGGTTCGGTCCGTGCCGACCTACCCTGGGGGCAGGGGGCGAGGGAGGCGGCGGCCATGGGCGGCGGCGTTCACCGGGCCGCGCTCGCGATCGCGGTCGCAGTGCTGACGACGGCACTTGCGGCAGGTGCGTCCGCGGACCCGATCGGGGACCTGATCTCGCCGTCGCACGATCCCGCCGCCGTTGCGGCGACCCCGCTCGGCGACCCGTTCTTCGACCCGCCGCGCGATTTCGGGGACCTCGCGCCCGGCACCGTCCTGCGCACCCGGCCGGTCACCGTGGTGCCGCTCGCCACCCCGGTCGTCTCGACCCAGGTTCTGGTCCGGTCGACCGATTCGACGGACCGCCCGGCGGCCGTGACGGCCACGCTGATCGTGCCGATCGTGGCGTGGAGCGGCCCCGGATCGCGGCCGGTGCTGGCCTACGACATGGCGATCGACGGACTGGGCCAGACCTGCGCGCCCTCGTACACCCTGCAGCGTGGCAGCGCGCTCGAACTCGCCGCAGTCGAGTACTTCCTCGGCCGCGGTGACGCGGTGGTCGTCGCCGACCACGAGGGTCCGCGACAGGCCTACGCGGCGGGCCGGATGGCCGGCCACGCCGTCCTCGACGCGCTGCGGGCCGCCGTGAACACCCCGCGTTTCGGGCTCGCGCCGTCGTCGCCGATCGCGATCACCGGCTACTCGGGTGGCGCGATCGCGTCGGGCTGGGCGGCCGAGCTCGCCCCGACGTACGCGCCGGAGCTGCGGATCGTCGGGGCCGCCTTCGGCGGCACGCCCGCCGACTACTCGCTGCTGCTGCAGTCGATGAACGGGAGGAACCTCGCGTCGGGTGTGCTGCTGGGTGCGACGCTGGGTGTGGCCCGCGAGTATCCGGAGCTGTTCTCGTTGTTCGACGACAACGGGTGGCGGCTCGCGGCGGCAGCGAAGGACCTGTGCCTGCCGGGTCTGGCGATCCCGGGCGCGCTGATCCCGCTGACGGTGCAATCGCTCTCGGACGTTCCCGACGTCGTCGACACCCCGGTGGCGCGTGCGGTCGTCGCCGCGAACCGACTCGGTGCGCACGCCCCGGCCGCGCCGATATTCCTCTACCAGGGGAGGCAGGACCCCTGGATTCTGCCCACGGGTGCCGAAGGCCTCTACGACGACTGGTGCGCGCGCGGGGCGCGGGTGCGTCTCGAGGAGTACGTCGGCGAGCATCAGACGGTCGCACTGTCCGGGATTCCGGCGGCCTACAGCTGGCTCGACGCACGGCTGGCCGGGGTCCCGGCGCCGATGGGCTGCAGCAGTTTCGGGCGCTGATCGCTGCCCGCGTCGGGGAGGCTATCGTTCGCGCCATGCCATACATGGAACGCTCAGGTGACGTGTTCGTGCTGTACCTCGGAACCGAGGGCGTGCGGGACGAGGAGAACGCCTTCGCGCCGGCGTGGCTCGACGAGATCGCGGCACTGCTGGACGAGGTCGAGGCCAGCGAGGGACCGGCCGCGCTGGTGACCACCGCCGTCGGCAAGTACTACTCGACCGGCCTGGACACCGGCTGGGTGCTCGAGAACACCGACCAGCTGGGCGCGTGCATCGACCGCGTCCAGGCCCTGTTCGCTCGGGTGCTGACCTTCCCGATGCCTACGGTCGCGGCGATGCCCGGCCACACCTTCGGCGGCGGTGCGATGCTGGCCGTCGCGCACGACCACCAGGTGATGCGCGAGGACCGCGGCTACTTCTGCTTGCCGGGCATCAGCATCGGTGCCAGCTACACCCCGGGCGTGCTCGCCCTGGTCGGTGCGAGGCTGCCGAATCGGGCCGCGCACGAGGCGTTGACGTCGGGCCGACGTTACGGCGGCGCGGACGCGCTCGCGCACGGATTCGTCGACGCGGCGGTTCCGGAGGCCGACGTGCTCACCCGGGCCGTGCGGCACGCGCAGGGGTTGGCCACCACCCGTGGTCGCACGCTCGGCGAGATCAAGAGCACCCTCTACGCGGCGGCGGTCGCGGCACTGCGGACCCCGGTCGAGAGCCTGGACCAGCAGGAGGGTCTGGCCTCGCGGGCGTGACTGCGACAATCGGCGCATGACGAACGACGTGCCCGCGGGCCTTGAGGTCGGCACGACCCTGACCACCGCCATGATCAGCCCCGTTGCGGGCGGGCTGGTGCGGACCTGGACCGAGACCGCCAGCGCATTGTGGGCCGTCGACGACCCGGCCGGGCTCGCCGATCTCCTCGGCCGGGGTCTGATCGCGCGCACCGCGGTGCCGGACAACCGTTTTCGTGAGGCGGTCCTGCTGGACGCGGTCGCCGGCACGTTGCTGGTGCAGAACCGGTTCGCCGACGGCGGCGAGTCGGACGCACGGGTGTTCCGGCTCGGGCAGCCGGTGCGACCGGAGAACAACCCCTGGACCGACCTCGACGACTTCCTGTCGGCCGTGGCGGTGTCCGCGGCCGAGCGCGGCGAGTACTGCGTCGTCGAACGCGGCGGCTGGGACGCCCCGGCCGAGCCCTACTGCTTCTTCGGCGTCGTGGACGACTCGGGAGAGCGGGTGTCGGTGATCGAGGCGGCCCCGGTGCCGCGCGGCACCGGGGTGTGGCCCGAGGTGCCCGACGACGGTCGCCCCGGCACCTCCGTGTCCTCGCCCGCCTCGACCGAGACCGTCGAGGCCGCAGGCATCTTCGCGACCACCGCGGTCGAGGCCTGGGGCGTGGCACCGTGGGACGTGGCGCTGACGTTCGGGCGGATGGGGGAGTAGGGCCGGTGGCCGGTCCTACTCAGCAGGGTGGGGTGCCGGCGAGCGTCGGGTCGAGGGCCTGGCGGACGAGGAAGCGCGAGACCGGGTGGTCGAGCAGTCCGGAACCCTTCGACGCGGGCTCGTTGGGGAAGAGCCGCGAATGCCACACCTCGAGATCCTGGTTTCCGCAGACGTCCTGGACGTACATGTTGCGCACCGAGGTCCCCGGGGCGGGTACGAGGAACGAGCTCTCGTACGGGGTGATCGTCTGGTCGGACTTCGTCGCGAGGACGGTGTAGTCGATCCCGGGGAAGGTCTCCTGCCCCTCGTTCAGTCGCTTGAGGAATGTCGAGTCGACCGCTTGTTGCTGCATCGCGATCGGCGCCAGCTTGGCCCGGGCGTCGGCCTCGGAGGCGAACTTGCCGCCCAGGGTGCTCCCGTGGGTGGGGGGCGCGAGCAGGACGAGGGTGTGAATCTTGGTGCGGGAGGGAGGATTGACTCGCAGGTATTCGCGGGTCACCGTGCCACCCTGCGAATGTCCGACGATGTCGACCTGCGTCGCGCCGGTGTGCGCGAGGACCGCGTCGACGAATCTGCCGAGTTCGGCCGCCGAGTTCTCGATCGCGCCGATCCCCCACCGCATCGACAGTGAGGTGATGTCGAAGGCGTTCCCGTAGTTCAGCGCGTAGACGCAGCGGCCGTCCTTCGCGAGGTCCTCGACCAGCGGGCCCTTGCTGTTCGGGTCGCTGAGGTTGCCCCAGCTCTCCTGCATGCTGCGGCCGGTGCCGTGGACCAGCACGACGGGTCGGTGCTGCGCGTCCGACGGGCGGCACTCCCAGTCGTTCACGCCTGCGGGGGACTTCCCCCAGCTCTGCATCGCGCCGGCGAGCGGGGCGAATGCCGCGGGGAGGTCGTCCGGAGCCCCGGCGGAGCCGGTCTCGACGGATTCGGCGGACGCGGTGGCAGGCGGGAAGGCCGCGGCGGCGAGGGCGAGCAGCGCGACCGTTGCGAGGCTCGCGGTCGCCGCGCGGAGTCGATCGATCACGTGATTGCTCCTTCGGAGGACACCGTGGGGAAGTCGATTGCGGTGCCATCTCTATCAGCCGGCAGGTGGTCGGCGATGGAGAATGCGACGTCTGTCCGAATACGTGATTGCCCTCACAGTCTCGTCCACCCGGCTGCCGCCCGGGACCGCGTCCGGAGTTACTTGCGGGTAGATCGGGCCCCGCGTTCGGCCCGGTCGCCCACCGCCCCCTGCCTGCCGGTTTCCCTACCGAGTGGTAACTACAGCTCTCCGGGCGTGACGCAAATGCACCGGGTGTCATTTGCAAAGTTAGCAACGGAGATTGAAAACCTAGCCAAGATTGGCATTAGCAACAGGTAGACGGGCCTTTTTCGATATGCCACTCTCGTTGAGTACACCCGAAGGGCCTGGCAAGGATGCGAAGCCGTACATCCGTACTGGACGAGCAGAACGAAGGGCCAGCAGATCACAGAGTTTGGAGCCTCGATGTCGACCACCGGCACCCCGAAGACCGCAGCTGAGATCCAGCAGGATTGGGACACCAATCCCCGCTGGAAGGGACTCACCCGTAACTACACGGCCGAGCAGGTCGTCAAGCTCCAGGGCTCCGTCGTCGAGGAGGCCACCCTCGCCCGCCGTGGCTCCGAGATCCTGTGGGACCTCGTGAACAACGAGGACTACATCAACTCCCTCGGCGCCCTCACCGGCAACCAGGCCGTGCAGCAGGTGCGCGCCGGCCTCAAGGCCATCTACCTCTCCGGCTGGCAGGTCGCCGGTGACGCGAACCTCTCGGGCCACACCTACCCGGACCAGAGCCTCTACCCGGCCAACTCGGTGCCGCAGGTCGTCCGTCGCATCAACAACGCGCTGCTGCGCGCCGACGAGATCGCCAAGGTCGAGGGCGACACCTCGGTCGACAACTGGCTCGCCCCGATCGTCGCGGACGGCGAGGCCGGCTTCGGCGGCGCGCTGAACGTCTACGAGCTGCAGAAGGCCATGATCGCGGCGGGTGTCGCCGGTTCGCACTGGGAGGACCAGCTCGCGTCGGAGAAGAAGTGCGGCCACCTCGGTGGCAAGGTGCTCATCCCCACCCAGCAGCACATCCGCACCCTGACCTCGGCGCGTCTCGCGGCCGACGTCGCGGACGTCCCGACGGTCGTCATCGCGCGCACCGACGCCGAGGCCGCCACCTTGATCACCTCCGACGTGGACGAGCGTGACCGCCCGTTCCTCGACGGCACCCGCACCGCCGAGGGCTTCTACGGCATCAAGAACGGCATCGAGCCCTGCATCGCGCGTGCCAAGGCCTACGCCCCGTACTCCGACCTCATCTGGATGGAGACCGGCGTGCCGGACCTCGAGGTCGCCAAGAAGTTCGCCGAGGCCGTCCGCAGCGAGTTCCCGGACCAGCTGCTGGCCTACAACTGCTCCCCGTCCTTCAACTGGAAGGCGCACCTGGACGACGCGACCATCGCGAAGTTCCAGAAGGAGCTCGGCGCGATGGGCTTCAAGTTCCAGTTCATCACCCTGGCCGGCTTCCACTCGCTCAACTACGGCATGTTCGACCTGGCGCACGGCTACGCCCGCGAGGGCATGACCGCCTTCGTCAACCTGCAGGAGCGCGAGTTCAAGGCCGCCGAGGAGCGTGGCTTCACCGCCATCAAGCACCAGCGTGAGGTCGGCGCCGGCTACTTCGACAGCATCGCCACCACGGTTGACCCCAACACGTCCACCGCGGCGCTGAAGGGCTCCACCGAAGAGGGCCAGTTCCACTAGGAACCCCCGCTTCAGCGCTCCAACTGCTTCACTTCTCGAACCCCGCCGCGGGGCCCACAGTCCGGGCCCCGCGGCGGGGGAGCACCACCCAGCAGTACGACGAACCAGCACGGCACGACGATTCACCCACACGATGAGGAGCTGACGTGACCAGCGAAAAGATTCAGCGCGTCGGCGTGATCGGCGCAGGCATCATGGGCGCCGGAATCGCCGAGGTGTGCGCCCGCGCACATGTCGACGTCTTGGTGTTCGAGCAGACCCGCGAGCTCGCGGCTGCGGGCCGGGCCCGCATCCTGCGCTCCCTCGACCGCGGCGTGAGCAGCGGCAAGATCACCGAGCGGGAGCGGGAGCAGGCCGCCTGGCGACTGCGCTTCACCTCCGACCTCGGTGACTTCGCGGACCGGCAGTTCGTCGTGGAGGCCGTCGTCGAGGACGAGAAGATCAAGAGCGGCATCTTCACCGAACTCGACTCCATCGTCACCGATCCCGACGCGGTGCTCGCGTCCAACACCTCTTCCATTCCGATCATGAAGCTCGGCATCACCACCAGCCGGCCTGAGCGCGTCATCGGCATGCACTTCTTCAACCCCGTCCCCGTGCTTCCGCTCGTCGAGCTGGTGACCACCCTCAAGACCAGTGCCGCGGTGTCCGAGCGGGCCGAGGCGTTCGCGAGCGAGGTGCTCGGCAAGCAGGTCGTCCGCTCCGCCGACCGCTCCGGCTTCGTCGTCAACGCGCTGTTGGTGCCGTACCTGCTCTCGGCCATTCGCATGGTCGAGTCGGGCTTCGCCACCAAGGAGGACATCGACAAGGCGACCGTCCTCGGCCTCGCCCACCCGATGGGTCCGCTGGCGCTGACCGACCTGGTCGGACTGGACACCGTCAAGTCGATCGCCGACTCCATGTACGAGGAGTTCAAGGAGCCCCTGTACTCCGCGCCGCCGCTGCTGCTGCGCATGGTCGAGGCGGGCCTGGTCGGCAAGAAGGCCGGCCGCGGCTTCTACGAGTACGGCGACAACGGGCGCGCCGCCAAGAAGGCCAGCTAGCCAAGGTCCGCACCTTCGGCGCCCGTGCGCGATTTCCACCCCGGTAGGGGTACCGATCGCGCACGGGCGCGAAGCGCATCAGGGAAGGGTCGACAACGATGTCAAGCAGCGCAGCTACTTACAGTTCCAGCGTGCTGGGATACCCGCGGATCGGGCCCCGCCGCGAGCTCAAGCGCGCCCTCGAGGCGTACTGGCACGGCCAGTCCAGCCAGGCGGAACTCGTCGCCATCGGACGCGATCTCCAGGAGCAGACCTGGAGCGAGCTCGCGGCGACCGGATTGACGCAGGTCCCCGGAAACACCTTCTCCTACTACGACCACGTGCTGGACAACGCGCTGCTCTTCGGTGCGGTGCCTGCGCGATTCGCACCGCTGCAGGGTGAGCTCGACGAGCTCGACTTCTACTTCACGATGGCCCGCGGCCGGCCGGACTTCCCGCCGCTCGAGCTGGTGCGCTACATCGACACCAACTACTACTACCGGCAGCCCGAGCTCGACCAGGACACGGTGTTCGCGTTGCACGCGGACGCCCTGATGGACGAGTTCGAGCGGGCCAAGGGGCACGGCATCGAGCTGCGCCCGGTGGTGCTGGGACCGGTCTCGCTGCTGCTGCTGTCCAAGTCCGGTGCGAGTGCCGCCGAGGGCTTCTCGACCCTCGACCTGCTCGACTCGCTGCTGCCGCAGTACGAGGCGCTCTTCGAGCGACTGGCGAAGGCGGGCGCGACCTGCATCCAGCTGGACGAGCCGGCCTTCACCCAGGACCGCACCGACGAGGAGCTGGCCGCGCTCGGCCGGGCCTACACCGCGCTCTCGCACGCGCCGCTGCGTCCGCGGATCCTGGTGACCGGACCGTACGGCAGCCTCGGTGAGGCACTGCCCATCCTCGCCGCGACGAAGGTCGAGGCGCTCGGTCTGGACCTGGTGTACGGCAAGGTCAAGGCCGAAGAACTGGCCGCGATCCCCGGACTCAAGCGCAAGCGCCTCTACGCAGGCGTCGTCAACGGTCGAAATGTCTGGCGGGCAGACAGTTTCGTCACGCTGACCTACCTGTCGAGCCTCAAGGACGTGATCCCGGACCTGGTCGTGTCCACCTCGTGCTCGCTGATGCACGTGCCCTACGACGTGCTGGCCGAGTGGGACCTCGACGGGGACGTCGCGGACCGGCTCGCCTTCGCGAAGCAGAAGGTCGGCGAGGTGGTCTCGCTCGCCAAGGCGCTGACCGAGGGCCCGTCCGAGCGGTGGCGCAAGAAGCCGTCGAAGGTGCACTTCAAGCAGAAGCACGAAGTGCGCCAGCGGGTCTACAACATCAAGGCCGAGGACCGGATCCGCGCGCCGTACGAGGTGCGCTGCGCCGCGCAGCAGGCCAGGCTGAATCTGCCGAAGGTGCCGGCGACGACGCTCGGCTCCTTCCCACAGACCGACGCGATCCGGCAGGCGCGGTACGAACTCGGACAGGGACGGCTGGAATGGGCCGACTACGTCAAGCGAATCCAGGCCGAGATCGAGCGCACCATCCGGCTGCAGGAGGACATCGGGCTCGACGTCTTCGTGCACGGTGAGCACGAGCGCAACGACATGATCCAGTACTTCGCCGAGCTGATGGACGGTTTCGCGTTCACGCACAACGGCTGGGTGCAGGCGTACGGGTCACGGTGCGTGCGCCCGCCGATTCTGTACGGCGACGTCCGGCGCCGGGGACCGATGACGACCTCGTGGATCGGCTACGCGCAGTCGCTGACCGACAGGCCGGTCAAGGGCATGCTCACGGGCCCGGTCACGATGCTGGCGCGCTCGTTCGTCCGGCAGGACCAGCCGCTGCACGAGACCGCCGACCAGCTGGCCCTGGCGATCCGCGACGAGGTCGCCGACCTCGAGGCCGCGGGCATCGCGATCATCCAGGTCGACGAGCCGGCGATCCGGGAACTGCTGCCACTGCGTGACGGTGGGCGGAAGGAGTACCTGGACTGGGCGGTCGACGCGTTCAAGCTGGCGACCGGCGGCGCGAAGCCGGAAACCCAGATCCACACGCACCTGACGTACACCAGTCAGCAGCAGGTGGTCGACGCGATCGAGCGGATGGACGCCGACGTGACGGCGATCGTGGCGACCCGCTCGATCTCCTGGGTGCTCGACGCGATCAAGGAGCGCAAGCTCACCCACGGTGTGGGACCCGGTGTCTACGAGTCCCGTTCGGCTCGCATCCCGGACATCGACGAGCTCGACGAGCTCCTCACGGTGGCGGCGGAGTCGGTCGAACTCGACCGGCTGTGGGCGAATCCGGACGGTGGCCTCAAGACCCGGCACTACTGGCAGCTCGAGCCGTCGTTGCGCAACCTGGTTGCCGCCGCGCGGCGACTGCGCCGGCGCGCGGAGGCGTCCGCCGAACAGGCGTAGCGCCTGCCGCGGCGAGTGCCGACAGGACGTGCGCGTCACCCGCGACCCGTGAGTGGTCGCGGTCGCGGGTGCCGCGCCCTGGGAAACGGGAAGGCCCCGGACCGTCACGGTCCGGGGCCCTTCTGTTCGGGCGGTCAGGAACCCGAGCTGCCGCTCGGGCCCGCGCCGCCGTTCGACCCGGAGCTGCTGCCGGCGGCGCCGGGCAGGTCGTTGCCGTCCGAGTCGGGTCGGTGGATCTTGACCGTCACCGGTCCGGTGCCGTCGGCCTCGACGGTGACCGTCCGGGCGTCCGCCGCAGAGGTGACCTGGCCGCCGGTGACCTCGGCGAGGTACCCGGCGGGGTAGTGCAGGTCGGACACGTAGATCTCGGTCGGCCTGCCCGACGGCCTCGGGGTGTAGGTGTACCGGAAGTCGCCGTTGTTCGGGTTGAACTGCAGCTTCCCGGGGGTGCCTGCGGTGGCCTGCGGATAGGTGCGCACCAGCTGCTTGCCGACCTCGCCGGTGAACGGGTCGCCGCCGTGCGGGCCGAAGGACGACCGGTAGTGCCAGTACTGCCAGCCGGTGAAGCGCTCGTCGGCGCGAGACATCGTGGCCGCCAACGTTTCCGGGTCGATGTCGCCGAACTCGGTGACCAGGACGGGACGCTCGGTCCGAGCGCCGAGGGTGTCGATGTTGAACCAGGTCTTGTCGTGCTGCGCCGGGCACGCGGCCTTCAGTCCACCGGGCAGCCCGCCGTAGATGCTCATCTGGCTGGGGATGCAGTAGTCGTGCACGGACAGTGCGATGTTCGGGTCGGTGATCGCCGGAGTCTTCGGCGGATTGCCGAGGTTGCTCGGCATCGTCTCGTTCCACGTGACGTTGGGTTCCCAGTACACCGGCAGAGTCGTGCTCGCGGACCGGATGTGGTCGGTGAGTTTCTGCATCGCGGCCTGGTACGTCCGATCGAAGTCCGGACAGCCGTTCGGGAAGCAGGTCAGGAACGGCGATCCCGGCCACGGTTCGTTCATCAGCTCGATGCCGAGCACCGCCTGCTTGCCCTCGACTCGCGTGGCCAGCGCGGCGAGCGCGTCGCCGAGGTGGTCGAGGACGCCGTCCTTGTTCGCCCAGATCCCGTCCCAGGCGATGTTCATGCTGGGCATCAGGTAGTTGAGCGGAAAGCCCGGGTTGGGTTCCCAGGACTGCGGGCGGGCAGTGGTCGCCCAGTCGGGGAATCCGTTGCCGCCCCAGGGCTTTCCGATGCCGTCCTGATGGTTGTCGAGCAGCACGTGGATCCCGCGGGCGCCGAGGACGTCGACGACCCCGGCGATTCGGTCGAGGTAGGCGGTGTCGACCACGCCGCGTTGCGGCATCAGTCCGTCGAACTCCACGCCGAGGCGCACCGTGTTGAAGCCGTGTTGCGCGAGCAGGTCGGCGTCGGCGGCGGTCACGGTCAGCCCGTTGCCCGGCTCGATGTAGGGCGCCTCCTTGTCGACGTTGTTCACGCCGTGCAGCAGCACGGTGCGCCCGTACCCGTCGACGAGGGCGCGGCCGTGCGGCCGAACCTGGGTCGGTGGTGCCGTCGTCGCCGGTTCGGCGGACGCGGCAGGCGCCAAAGCGAGGACACCCGCGACGACCGCCGCGGCGAGACCGATCGGGAGGAGTTTGCGCATCTGTTTCCTAGGGGAGGCGTCGGGTGGACAATCGCTCGAGCACAGGACTGGACAGTTGTCCAAGTTTGCTCGAGACTAGCGAGAGTCCCACTGCCGCGGGTCCGATTCGGTGATTCCCGCGTTGCACGAGGAGAGCCGCGCGGATAGACATGTACGCATGCTCACCGTCTCCGCGTACGCCGCGATCGCTCCGGACGCCCCGCTCGAGAAGACCACCGTCGACCGCCGTGACCTCGGCCCGCTCGACGTCCTGATCGAGATCAAGTTCTCCGGAATCTGCCACTCGGACATCCACACCGCCCGCAACGAGTGGGGCGGCACCCGCTACCCGATCGTGCCCGGCCACGAGATCACCGGCATCGTCGTCGAGGTCGGCTCGGAGGTGACGCGGCACGAGGTCGGCGACCGGGTCGGCGTCGGTTGCTTCGTGGACTCGTGCGGTCACTGCGATCCGTGCGTCGCCGGTGACGAGCAGTACTGCGCCAACAGGGTCACCGCGACCTACAACTCCAAGGGTCGCGACGGCGAGATCACGCAGGGCGGGTACTCGACGCACATCGTCGTGACCGAGGGTTTCGTGTTGTCGATCCCCGACGGCCTCGAGTTGGACGTCGCCACGCCGCTCCTGTGCGCGGGCATCACCCTCTTCTCCCCGCTGCGGCACTGGAATGCGGGTCCGGGCACCAGAGTCGCGATCGTCGGCATGGGCGGGCTCGGGCACGTCGGCGTGAAGATCGCGCACGCGATGGGTGCCGAGGTGACGGTGCTCAGCCACTCACTCGCCAAGCGGGAGGACGGTCTGCGCTTCGGCGCCGACGACTACCGCGCGACCGCCGACCCGGCGGTGTTCAAGGAGTTGCGCAACCGGTTCGACCTCATCCTCAACACCGTCTCGGTGAATCTCGACATGGACGCGTACCTCGGAATGCTCGCGCTCGACGGCACTCTCGTGCTGCTCGGACTTCCGGAGAAGCCGCTGTCCGTGCGCAGCTTCTCGCTGGCCGGGAACCGTCGCAGCCTCGCCGGCTCCAACGTCGGTGGCATCCGTCAGACCCAGGAGATGCTCGACTTCTGCGCGGAGCACGGGATTGCTGCCGAGATCGAACTCATTGCCGCGGACCAGATCAACGAGGCCTACGAGCGGGTGCTGGGCAGCGACGCGCGGTACCGCTTCGTGATCGACGCCGGGACCTTCTGAGCGTCCCGGGGACTTCCGGCGACGACGTAGCCCGGGCGTGCGGTGAGGTCCATACTCGGGTTGGGGGACTCGGAAAGGGGCCTTCGGCGATGAGCAGACAACTCGACGGCCACCGTGTGGCGGTGCTGGCGGCCGACGGCGTCGAGCAGTCCGAGCTGGTCGAGACGCGAGAGGCGATCGAGGCGGCGGGTGGCACCACCGAGCTGCTCTCGATCAGGCCGGGCGAGATCCAGGCCTACCGCGCGGACGTGCACGTCGCCGACCGATTCGTCGTGGACCTGGTGGTCGGTCGAGCTGACGTGGACGAGTACGACGGGTTGATCCTGCCCGGCGGCACGCTCAATCCGGACCGACTGCGCCTCGACGACCACGCGGTCGCCTTCGTCCGGCACTTCCTGCACGTCGGCAAGCCGGTCGGAGCCATCGGGCACGCCCCGTGGCTGCTCGTCGAGGCGGGCGCGGTCACCGGGCGGACCCTCACCAGTTGGCCGAGCCTGCGTACCGACATCGTCAACGCGGGCGGCATCCATGTGAACGAGAAGGTCGTCGTCGACCGCAACCTCGTGACCAGTCGCGGCCCGGCTGACCTGCCCGGTTTCTGCGCGGCAATGGTCGGCAAGCTGACCCAGCACCCCGAGCCGATCGGCAGGTACTGACCTTGTCGTGGTCCGTTCTGCGGGCGTAGCGTCGAGCGCAACAGTTGATCCTCGAGTCGAGGAGGAGCGATCATGATTCGAGACTGGTTCTCCGACATGCGTGTGCACATGTTCTCCGACGAGCTGCACAGACTGCCCGGCGATGTGCGTCGGTTCCCCGAGAAGCTGAGCCTGTTCTCCGAATGGGTCGGATACGCCCTCGGACTGGTGGCACTACTGACCTTCGCACTGACCCTGCTCGCGGCGGCCTCGGGCTTCGTCGGCTGGGCGATCGTCAGCGCCGCGATCTGCGTGGTTTCCCTGCTGATCGGGTCGAGCATCATCAGCAGTGCGGTGCGCCACGATCGCCGGGTGCACCAGCACACCCCACGATTCCCGCTGCCCGGCGGCGACGCCTGGCGGGTGTGAGTCTCCGATGAGTCTGAACATCGTTGCGGGCTGGGTGGCGTTCGGTTGCGTCCTGCTGACCGCGGTGACCCTCGGCATGTTCCTGGTGGCGGCGGGATCCGGCTACGGCGGCTGGGCCGCCATCGCCGGAGCCGCCTGCGTGCTCGCCATCGTGACCGCGATCGCGGTGGTCGGCGGCACGGTTCGTCACGACCGCAAGGCGAACCGGGAGATGCTGCACTTCCCGTAGCGGGACCTACGTCGAGCCGCGAATCGAACGCGGCCGTGGCCGGTCACGACTCCGCGAGCCGGCGCTTCTCCGTGTCGATGTCGAAATCGGCTGGCGGCCAGGTCAAGTCGAGGCGTTCGAGTGCGTCGATGAGCAACTCGGTCACCGCCAGCCTGCTGTACCACTTCCGATCGCACGGCACGACGTGCCAGGGCGCGTGGTCAGTCGACGTCCGGTCCAGCATGGCCTGGTAGGCCTGCTGGTACTGCGGCCAGTAGCCGCGCTCGGTGACGTCACCCGGGTTGTACTTCCAGTACTTGTCGGGGCGGTCCAGGCGCTCGGCCAGTCGCGCCTTCTGCTCGTCCAACGACACGAACATCGCGACCTTGACGATGCTGGTCCCGGCCTCGACGAGTTGTTTCTCGAACTCGTTGATCTCGTCGTAGCGCGGTTCCCACTCCGCCGGCGGCACCAGGTTGTGCACCCGCACGACCAGTACGTCCTCGTAGTGCGAGCGGTCGAACACGCCGATCTGGCCACTTCTCGGCAGTGCCTTGCGGATTCGCCACAGGTAGTCGTGGCGCTTCTCTTCCTCGGTCGGCACGCCGAACGAGGCGTGGTCGACACCCTGCGGGTCGACGTGACCGATCACGTGCCGGACCATGCCGCCCTTGCCCGCGGTGTCCATGCCCTGCAGGACCAGCAGCACCGAGCGATGCTCGCTCACGGCGCGGCCGTTGGCGAAGAGCTTCTCCTGCAGTGCCGACAGATCGGCGCCGCGCTCCTCGAGCAGGCGCTCGCCCATCTGCTTGTCACCGATGAAGCCGGGCATGCCGTTCGTGTCGATCTCGGCGACCCGGGTGTCGGCGGTGGCCCGCACCGCCTCGGTGGCCGGGATCTCCCAGCCCTCGCGCGAATTCTTCTTTGACATGACGGCGACTCTGTCACGTCCAGGCCGGTAATCGGCGGCATTGGCGGCGGCGATTCGGGCTAGTGTTGACGGCGTCGGGGGCACGCAGGGACGGCCCCGGCGACAGCAGTGGGAGGCGCTCATGCAGGCCGTATCGTCCTTCGTCACGTCGGACGGAGTGGCACTGACCGTGCGCGAGGCCGGCCCGCGATCCGCGTCGGTGACGGTCGTGTTCGCGCACGGCTGGACGCTCGACGGCGGGTCCTGGGACGACCTGATCGCGCTGCTGACCCGGTCGGCCCGCCCGGCTCGACTGGTCGCGATCGACTGTCGCGGGCACGGGTCGTCGGGCTCTGCGCGAGGGGGCGCCGCGACCGTCGCGCGGTATGCCGACGATCTCGCCGAGACCATCGGGCGGCTGGTCCCCGACGGTCCGATCGTGCTGGTCGGGCACTCGATGGGCGGAATGGCGATGATGGCGCTCGGCGAGCGCCATCCGGAGCTGGTGCGGGGGCGGGTGGCGGCGGCCGCGTTCCTGGCCACCGGCGCGGGCCGGTTCGACAAGTCGATCGATCGGGTGCCGGGACTGCGGGCCGCGTTGCCCGTCGCGGTCGGTCTCGGGTTCCGGGCGCACCGCCACCTGCCCGCGTCGATGCGGTACCGGCTCGTCGAGCGACTGCTGTTCGGGTCCCGCGCCGATCGCACGGCCGTCGAGCGGACCGCCGGGGAGATGCGACGCGCCGATCCGCGCTCCGTGCCGTCGTTCGGGGCGGACATCCTCAGGCACGACCGTGCCGGCTACCTCGACCGGTACGCGGCGGCGGAGGTGCTGGTCGCTGCGGGTTCCCGGGATCGGCTGTGCCCGCCGCCGCATTCCCGCAAGATCGTCTCGCATCTCCCGGAGGCCACGCTCGTGGTCTACGAGGGCGCGGGCCATCAGCTGTCCTACGAGCGGTCCGAGGACCTGGCCCGGCGCCTGGCCGGGTTGCTGGAGCGGGTCGAGTCCGACCGGACCGCGTGACGTCCAGGCACGCAGGAGGGTGAACAATGGTCGCCGACACGGAACACGCCGGAACGGGCAAGTCGGAGAAGCGAATTCATCGGACTCGGGTACTGGTGGTCGGCTCCGGCTTCTCCGGACTCGGCATGGCCATTCAGTTGCGCAAGGCGGGGCGCTCCGACTTCGTGGTGCTGGAGAAGGCGGACGAGGTGGGCGGCACCTGGCGGGAGAACACCTATCCGGGCTGCGCCTGCGACGTGCCCTCGCACATGTACTCGTTCTCCTTCGAGCCGAACCCGGACTGGTCGAAGGTGTGGTCGGGTCAGGCTGAGATCCTCGACTACCTGTTCGATCTCGCCGACAAGTACGACCTGCGCCGGTACATCCACTTCGGTCGGCGGACCACCGGCGGCTACTGGGACGAGGCCGAGAAGCGCTGGCACGTGCGCACCGACGACGGCACGGAATACGTGACCCAGTTCCTCGTCTCCGGGATCGGAGCGCTGCACGTCCCCAGGTTCCCGGACCTGCCGGGGTTGGACGTGTTCGGTGGTGTCGCGTTCCACTCGGCCCAGTGGAACCACGACTACGACCTGACTGGTAAGAGGGTCGCGGTGATCGGGACCGGTGCCAGCGCAGTCCAATTCGTACCGGAGATCGTCGACCGGGTGGCGCGGCTGCAACTGTTCCAGCGCACCCCCGCGTGGGTCGTGCCGAGGACGAACTTCGAACACTCGCCACGGGCGAAGCGATTGTTCCGCCGAGTTCCATTGGTGCGAAGGGCATTTCGAGACTTCGTCTACTGGGTGTCGGAGGCGTTGGCGATCGGCCTCAACGGACACTCCAATCTCATGGCGCCACTGGAGAAGCTGGCGAAGAAGAACATTGCCAAGTCCATCGAGGATCCGGAGTTGCAGCGCAAACTGACGCCCGACTATCGGATCGGCTGCAAACGCATTCTCGGTTCCAACGACTACTATCCGGCGCTGGCCAGGCCGAACGTCGAGGTCGTCACGGACCGGATCGAGCGGGTCACCGAAGGCGGCGTGGTGACCGCGGACGGTACCGAAAGGGACGTGGACGCGATCATCTACGGCACGGGGTTCCACGTGACCGACGGGTTCGACGGCATGAACATCGTCGGCGTGAACGGCCGGGAGTTGGTGCCGTACTGGAACGAGCACGGTATCGAGACCCACCTCGGCATCACCATCGAGGGGTTTCCGAACGCCTTCTTCCTGCTCGGTCCGAACACGGCGCTGGGGCACAACTCGGTGGTGTTCATGATCGAGCAACAGATCCGCTACGTGATGGAGGCGATCCGGCTCGTCGACGACGCCGGTGCGGAGGCGATCTCGGTGCGCCGCAGTGCACAGGACCGGTCCAATGCCGACATCCAGCGCAAGTTGGGCAAGGGAGTGTGGACCAACGGCGGCTGCGTCAGCTGGTACCTCGACGCCAAGGGGGTGAACCGGACGATCTGGCCGGGGTTCACGTGGCAGTACTGGCTACGCACCCGCAAGGTCGATCCGGCGGACTTCGACCTGATCGGCCGAGCGGCCGGGTAGTCGAATTCCGGACAATCGATCGACGTTCGAGGCGGGACGGCTTGTTAGGGTTGCCGTGGACTGCTGACGGAGGACGAAGGCGCTCGGCGGGGCGGCGCAGAACGGAGTTGTGTTGTCTCGGACACCGAGCGGGCCGGTGCCCTTGCGTCGGGGACGACCGCCGACGGCCGGACTCACCGCGCAGCGTCGCGATCAGATCCTCTCGGCCGCAATGGACATGTTCGCCGTGCGCGGCTACGACGGCACCTCCGCCGCTCAGTTGGCCGAGCACGCCGGCATGGGGATGGGCACGCTCTACCGCTACTTCGGGAGCAAACGCGAGATCCTCGACCAGGTCGTCGACCGGTGTGTCGGGGAGTTGCGCGAGGCGCTCGAGTGCCGCTCGGTACTGCGGCCGCCGGATTCGCCCGCCGGCCTGGTCGAGCGGATCCGCGACCTGTCCGAGGTGCTCTTCGGGATGGCAGGGACGGCGCCGCGGACGCTGCGGCTGCTGCTGGTCGAGGCCAACGCGTTGGAGGACGAACGCGGTTGCAGGCTGATGCGCGGCCAGAACGAACTCGCGGCGATCGTCGCCGGTCTGCTCGACCACGGGATCGAGGACGGCTGGCTGCGTCGCGACCTGGACACGAGCGCACTCAGCCAGGCGATCATCGCGCTGACCTGGCCGGGGCTGTTGCGCGGCGTCAGCGGTGGGCATCTGACGGTCGATCCCGACCGGTACACCGCGGCGGTGGTCGGGCTCGTCACCTTCGGTCTGCGCGCACCGACCCGCGTCCCGGAGCCGGCGCGGTGACCGGCAGCACGCCGCCGCGCAGCGCTCGGCGCGAGGCGTTGGTGCGTGCGGCATCGGAGGTGTTCTCCGAGCGCGGTTACGGCAACTGCGGTGTGGCGGACGTGGTCGCGGCGGCGGGCCTCGGCCACGGCACCTTCTACAACTACTTCACCAGCAAACGGGACATCCTCGATGCGGTGATCGACCGTGGATTCGCGCTGGTCGGTGCGCAATTGACGGACGTGCACCTCGAACGCGCCGACGGATTGGAGGAGTTCTTCGACCGCTTCCAGCTCGCTCTCGAACGTCTCAACGCCCTCGTCCGTCAGGACTCGGCGCTGGTGCGGTTCGTCCTCTTCGACGCACCCGCCGTGGACCCGGCGTTGATCGACCGGCTGCAGCGTGAGCTCGCGCGGTGCGGGGCGATCGCCGCCGCATCGCTCGCCGAACTCCGGCCGGGCGACCTCGGCCCGGGGATCGATGTCGAGGTGGTCGGGGAGGCGATGACCTCGGCGTTGCTGCTGGCGGCGGTGGTGCCGCTGGACGACAGGCAGCGGTCCGGCGAGAGCCTGGCCCGGCCACTGGTGGAGCTGATGCGCGGCGGTATCGGAACCGACGGCATCGGGGCGGACCGCGGGTGAGGCGGGGGGCGCTAGAGCAGCCCCTCGGTGTCCTCCATCGCGGTGAACGGCCGCTTCGACCCGCCCTCGATCATGTGACTGCCCCACAGGTCGATCGCGGTGACGCGAGCGGCGCCGACGCCCTCCGGGGTCTCGATCTCGAGGTCGGTGCCGGGTTCGATCGTCACGTCGGGGCCGAGTGCCTCGGTCAGTCCGCGCACCCGGCCGTGCCAGACGTACCGGCCGCTGATCGGCTCGAAATGACCCGCGAGCTGGACGTCGAGGGCGAGGGTCGGGTGATCGCCGACGGTGACCAGGGCCTTGCCCGCGTAGCCGTCGGGCGCATCGTGTCCCTCGTCCGTGTCGAAGTCGCTCACCCGACCAGGGTACCTGTTACCGATGGTCACAACAAGATTTCCGGGGTGGTGCTCAGAGCTTGTCGGTGTCCTCCTGGACCAGTGGGTGTGGCATCGCCTCGAACCGCGCGGGCGAGCCGGCGACCGCCGCGATCCCGGTGACCCCGCCCCAGGTCATCATCGTCAGGTAGTCGATCAGGTTCTCGGCGGTCATCGACTTGTTGGAGATCCACCAGTGGGTGGCCAACTGGACGGCGCCGACGATGCCGTACGCCCACGGCACCGCTCCGCCGGAATCCATTTCCATCAGGCGCAGTCGCTCGCCGAGCACCGCGGACAGCAGTTCCGCGATCATCCGCTCGGACTCGGCGACGACGTCGCGGTTGGCGCCGCTGCTGTTCGCCATCACGTACAGGTAGACCTCGGGGTCCGCGGCGACCGTCTCGACGTAGGCCGTGATCGCGACCCGCGTCAGCTCGTACTCGCTCATGTCGCCGCCGATGGCCGCGTACATGCGCGGCGCGATGACGGTCTCGACGTAGCGCGTCATCGTGGCGCTGGTCAGGTCGTTCTTGTCGTTGAAGTAGCGGTACAGGACCGTCTTGGAGACGCCGATCTCGGAGGCGATCTCGTCCATCCCGATGTCGCGGCCGCGGGCTCGGATCGCCGCGATGGTGCCGTCGACGAGTTCCTCGCGCCGCGCGATCTTGTGCTCGCGCCAGCGACGCTTGCGCCCGTCGGGCTTCTCGGCCTGCTTCTCGGCCAACTCGGTGTCGCCGAGGTCGGGTCCGTTCGGTGCTGTCTTCTTCGGCACTGGGTTTCGCCACATCCGTTCGAATCGATATTCGGACACCAGCTTAGTGGTGCGTCCCTGGTCGAGCCGGGGATAGCCGCGGTGCCTGCCGGAAATTCGGCACAATGGCCAGGTGATGCAGTTGCTGAGCGGGGACGATGCGGCGAAACGTCGCGACCTCCGCAAGATGAAGACGCTCGCCACCGCGTTCCTGGTGCTGGCCACCGCGGTGTACCTGTTCTGTCGCTGGCAGGAGACCCGGGGCGCGGGCGAGTGGGTCGGGTACGTGCGCGCCGCGTCGGAGGCGGGAATGGTCGGTGCGCTCGCGGACTGGTTCGCCGTCACGGCGCTCTTCCGACACCCGCTCGGCCTGCCGATCCCGCACACGGCGATCATCAAGAAGAAGAAGGACCAGCTCGGATCGAGCCTCGGCAGCTTCGTCGGAGAGAACTTCCTGGCACCCGAGGTGGTCTCGCAGAAGGTGCGGGCCGCCCAGGTCCCGCTGCGGCTGGGGACCTGGCTGGCGGAGCCGGCGAACGCGGCCCGGGTGGCCGCCGAGACCGCGACGTTGCTGCGCGCCTTCGTCGCGGTGCTGCGCGACGAGGACATTCAGCAGATCATCGACCACACCATCGTGCGCCGGATCGCGGAGCCGGCCTGGGGGCCGCCGATCGGCAAGGTGCTCGCGGAACTGCTCGCGGAGAACCGTCAGTTGCCGCTGCTCGACCTGCTCGCCGAACGTGCCCACCAGTGGGCGCTGGGCAGTCAGGAGACGATCGACCGGATCATCGACCGCGACAGCCCGGCCTGGTCGCCGAAGTTCGTCGACGCCATGCTCGGCGAGAAGATCTACAAGGAGCTGGTCGAGTTCACCTGGAAGGTCCGCTCGAACCCTCAGCACGAGGTGCGGCTGGCCGCGAACCGCTTCCTGATCGACTTCGCGAACGACCTGCAGAACGACCCGGTCACCATGGCCAAGGCCGAGAAGGTGAAGTCCGAGCTCATGGGCCGCCGGGAGGTCACCGGCGCCGCCGAGGCCGCCTGGAAGGTCGCCAAGCGGATGATTCTCGAATCGGCCGACGACCCGGAGAGCACGCTGCGCGCCAAGACTCGCGACACGGTGATGCGGCTCGGGGAGCGGTTGCGGGACGAGCCCGAGCTGCGGACCAAGGTCGAGGGCTGGCTCGACGGCGGGGTGCGCTACATCAGCGCCAACTACACGCAGGAGATCACCGGCGTGATCACCGACACGGTCGCCCGCTGGGACGCGGAGGAGGCCAGCCGCAAGATCGAACTGCAGGTCGGACGGGATCTGCAGTTCATCAGGATCAACGGCACGGTGGTCGGCGCGCTCGCCGGACTGGCCATCTACGCCGTCTCGCAGCTGATGTTCGCCTGATCGTCACCTACTGCTAACAAGAGTGCTTGCAATAGTTAGCACCCTCCCGTACCGTGGGATTCACCCACAGGGGAGGGAGAGGGCATGACCGACGAATCTCGGGCGTCCGGCGACAGTGCCGGCGAAGTCGCCGCCCGGGTGGTCAGCTCTGCGGCGCAGGACATCGGCAGCTTCATCAAGGCGCAACGTGAAGCCGCACAGGTCTCGCTGCGGCAGTTGTCGCAGCTGGCCGGCGTCAGCAATCCGTACCTGAGCCAGATCGAGCGCGGGCTGCGCAAGCCGTCCGCCGAGGTGCTCGGGCAGATTGCGAAAGGCCTCCGGATGTCCTCGGAGGTCCTGTACATGCGGGCTGGATTCCTCGAGCAACGCCCAGCCAGTCCGGTGCGGGATGCCCTTCTCTCCGACGTCTCCATCACGGAGCGTCAGAAGCAGGTGCTCCTCGAAATCTACGAATCGTTCAGGCGCGAGAACAATCCGCGTCCCGAATCCCAGCCCGTCGAACAGGAGAACGAAGATGACTGAACTCAAAGGTTTCGACAGCGTGAAGACCCCGATCTACGCGGCCGTCGGTGCCGGTGACGTGGTCGTGCAGGCCGTCGCCGATGTCGTCGCCCAGGTCCGTGAGCGCGCCGCCACCGCGGGCGACGACCTCACCGTCGACAGTGCCCGCGAGCGTTTCGAGAAGCTCACGGACGACCTCACCGAGGGCGTCGAGTCGCTCCGCGAGCGCCTCTCCGGACTGCCCGCCGAGCTCCCCGAGGAGCTGGCCGAGCTGCGCGAGAGGTTCACCGCGGACGAGCTACGCAAGGTCGCGGAGGCGTACCTGAAGGTCGCCACCGACATCTACACCTCGCTCGCCGAGCGCGGCGAGGAGACCGTCGAGCGCCTGCGCAAGCAGCCCGCCGTCGAGGAGGGCATCGGCCGCGCCGAGTCCGTGCTCGGCGACGCCGCCACCCTCACCGAGGAGGCGCTCGGCACCGTCGCGCGTCAGACCCGGGCCGTCGGCGAGCAGGCCGCCAAGTTCGCCGGCCGTGCCGCGGAGCGGATCAGTGACGTCGCCGACGAGGTCAGCGACGCGGTCTCCGAGGCCGGCGAGTCCGTCGCCAGCCGCTTCGTCGGTGCCGGGGAGAAGGCCGAGTCGACCACCAAGACCGCTGCCGACAAGGTGGACACCGCCGCGGCGAAGGCCCCGACGGTGAAGGCGCCCGTGAAGGCCGCTCCCGCGAAGGCTGCGCCCGTGAAGGCGGCTCCGGCCAAGGCGGCTCCGGTCAAGGCCGCCGCCAAGCCCGCCACCCCGGCGAAGGCGCCCGCCAAGAAGGCTCCGGCCAAGAAGGCCACCGGCCAGTAGGACTCGGACCCGCCGTCGGCCCC
>NZ_JBHZAH010000025.1:0-53443 GCF_042754225.1 Rhodococcus sp. NPDC059234 | reverse complement strand
TGTCGCCCGGGTGGACGACGTTGACGCCCGGCTGGGAGCTGTCGACCGCGGCGCCGTTCACGCCGGACAGGCTCAGGTTCCAGCGCAGATTGTCGACCGACTGGTCGCCCGACGACGCGGGCGGCGGATCCGCGACGGCGATACCGGCACCGCCGAGCATCAGTGCCATCGCGGCACCGGCCGCGAGGAAGGGTGTCGCGATGCGACGAATTGTTGGACGCACGAGTAGTTCTCCCAATTCTCGTCGCAACGCGACGCTGGTGACAACTGTGGTACATCGGTGACCGGATCGAAGACTGTCAGGGGCACTCGATCGGGTCCTCAGGACATCTGCCCCGAATGTCGTTGCGGGGCGATGGTGCCCCGAACCGCAGAGTGCGCCGCCGGCCGTGTGCCGGCGGCGCACTCCGTTTCGAGCAACCTGTCGCTAGCCCGAGGATCCGAAGAGGTTGGCGAGGCTACCGAGCCCGCCGCCGTTTCCGGGATCGGTCGCACCGGGCACGGTCAGCGTCTGCGGCGCCGCGGCCGAGCTGGTGAACCCGGCGGCACCGGTGAACTCCGCGGTGACGTTGTAGGTGCCGGAGTTGGCGAACGTCGTGGGCAGGGTCGCGACACCGTCGACAACATCGACCGGCCCGCCGAGCAGCACGTCACCGATCTTGAACTGCACCTTGCCCTTTGCATTGGCCGGATCGACCGTCGCCTTGAGCACCACCGGCACCCCCTTCGCCACCGTGCCGACCGGAGCCAGCGTGGTGGTGGTGTCCACATCCGCCGGCGCGGGCGTGGTGACGCTCACCGGGAAGGCCAGTGAGGTGGAGGGCGCGAATCCCGTTGTACCGGTGAACTTCGCCACCACCTTGTGCGTGCCGGTGGTGGTGAAGGTGTACGGCGCGACCGCGACACCGTCGGTGCCGACCATGCCCGGAATCGGCGCGCCGTCGTCGACGACGAAGTTCACCGTTCCGCCGCTGCCGGCCGGATCGACCTTCGCGGTGAGGTTGACGTCCTGACCGACCTTGGCATTGTTCGGTGCCGTCACCGTGGTGGTGGTGACCGCGTCCGGCGGCGCGTCGGTGGTGACCTTGACCACCTTGGCCGCCGAGGTGGACGCCAGGAACCCTGTGGCACCGGAGTACTCGGCGGTGATCGAGTGATCCCCATCGGTCGTGAACGTCGGCGAGATGGCGGCGCTGCCGCCCGCGACCGTCACCGGGGCACCGAGCGGGGCGCCGCCGTCCTTGAACTGCACCGTGCCACCGTTGGCTCCCGGAGCGACGTTGGCGGTCAACGTGATCGGGGTGCCGTTCTTCGCGGCCGCGGGTCCGACGATCGTCGTCGTGGTCGCCTTGTCGGCCTCGACGATCCTCGTCGTGGCCAGCGGGCCGGCGCCGGCGTTGAGCGGTGCGGTCTCGCCGTCGCGGGGGCTGCACTGGGTCGGCGCCCAGGCGGTGATGATCAGCGTCGCTTTCGGCAGGAACGTGAGGAAGTTCGCATCGTTCCCGAACGTTCCGGCAGCACCGGCGGTGCGAAGCTTGACGTTGACGTCACCCGCGTTGCGGGCGCGTAGATGTGCCTTCACCTGGGGTAGCTGGAAGGTGGTCTCCGAACCCGACGAGGCCTTGGCGACGATGCCGCCCTCGCTGTTCTTGCTCGAGCTGGGACCGTTTCCGATCGTCGCGTTGTTACCCGACAGGCGCAGCACAGTGCCGTTCGGATCGGGGTTCCCGTTCTCGTTGACGCGCAACAGGTTCGGTGCAACACCACTGAGGCCGCTGCTCGTGTTGGGGAGGATGTCCGCACCGAGGTAGTCGGCGTTGTCCGGGACGGCCACGTCGATCTTGATGCGCGAGACGTTTTGCACGCTCGCACCCGAGCTCGAGTTCGGGAAGGTGATCGGCGGCGGGATGATCGTCACGTCGAAGGTGTCTCCGGCGTTGACCGTCTCCGGCGCGTCGACGGTGACCGACGCATCCTTCGTCTCGGTCGTCGGGGAAGCGACGGCGGACGGGGTGATCCGGCAGCTGTTGTTGAACGAGGTGGTGGTCGGCGCGGCCTGGGCGGGAACCCCGCCGAGCAGGGTGATGCCGACGACGGCACCGGCGGTGATCGGAGTCGCTAACCGGCGAACTCTCTTGTTCTGCATGAATTCTCCTACGAATGAGGGAAAGTCAGTGGCCCACCCGGCCCGGGGCGTGAGTCGCTCACGCCCCGGGGCACGGTTGTGGGTGGGGCTGGGCTAGCTGCCGAAGAGGCTGGACAGCGAACCGGTGTCGAGGCTGCCTCCGCCGCCGGGGGTGCCGGCAGCGCTCACGTTGACCACGGTCGGGCCGGAGACGGAGTCCTTGAACCCGTCGCCACCGACGAAGCTGGCGGTGACGCCGTAGGTACCCGCCTGGTCGAACGTGTGCGTCAGGGTCGCGACGCCGTTGACGACGGGCACGGGGGCGCCGATCGCGGTGGTGCCGGTCTTGAACTGGACGGTGCCGTTGGCTCCGGCCGGGGCGACGGTGGCCTTGAAGGTCATGGCCTGCCCGACGGTGGAGGTGCCGGTGACCGCCAGCGCGGTGGTGGTGGCCTCACGGGTGTCCGGCGCCTTGACCGTCACGTCGAACTCGGTCGAGGTGGAACCGGTGAATCCCGTGGTGCCGGTGAACTCGGCGACGACCTTGGCGGTACCCGGGGTGGTGAAGGTGTGCGAGAGGATCGCGACGCCGTCGCCGGTGCCGACCGGCGCGGTGCCGACCTCGACTCCGTCGACGCGGAACTTCACGTCACCGCCGTTCGGGATCGGGCCGACGGTGGCGGACAGGTTCACCGGGGTGCCGACGACCGCGGTGACCGGCTCGAGCACGGTCGTGGTGGTGCCCCAGTCGGCGTCCTTGACGGTCAGCGGGGCCGGCGGGGACACCGAGTCCGTGTAGCCGGCGGTGCCGGTGAACACGCCGACGAAGCTGTGCGTGCCCGCCTCGTCGAACTTGCGAGTGATCGAGGCGGTGCCGTTGACCACCTGGACCGGTTCGCCGACGTTGGTCGCGCCGTCCTTGAACTGCACGGTGCCCACCGCGGTCGCGGGGGTGACCGTCGCGGTGACCTGCACGTCGTCACCGACCAGCGCAGTGGCCTGGACCTGGATCGCGGTGTTGGTGTCGGCCGTCACGTCGACGGTCTTCACGCCGGAGACCGAGTCGTGGAAGCCCGCACCGGCGGTGAAGGCGGCGCTGATGTTGTGCGCGCCGACGGTGTCGAAGGTGTGCGGGAGGCTCGCGCTGCCGCCGGCGACGGTGACCGGGTTACCGATGTTCGCGCCGCCGTCCTTGAACTGGACGGTGCCCACCGCGTTCGCCGGTCCGACGTTCGCCGTCAGGTTGACCGAGGCGCCGGTCTTGGCCGTCGCCGGGACCTGCAGGTCGGTGGTGGTGTTGACGGCGGGGTCGACGACGCGCACCCACGCGCCGGCCGGGTTGGCGCCCGACTGCGTGCTGAAGGCGTAGACGTCGAACACGAAGCCGGCGTTGTAGTCGCCGAAGGCCTGGGTCGTGGGGATCTTGTAGGTGACGTCGAAGTTCACGTTGTCGAGGTAGCCCTTGTTGCCCAGGATCGGCACCGAGCTGCAGCCGCCGCCCGTGCACGTCGCCTTGACTCCGGCAGCGCCGTCGTTGGAGATGTTCGACTGCTTGCTCACCGTGTGCGAGAGGTACTGGAAGCCGACGGGCTGAATCTGCCGGATCGCGGTGATGTACCGGCCGATGCCGGCGGTCTTCCAGATCTTCGCGCTGTAGGTCACGGTGTCGCCCGGGTGGACGACGTTGACGCCCGGCTGGGAGCTGTCGACCGCGGCGCCGTTCACGCCGGACAGGCTCAGGTTCCAGCGCAGATTGTCGGCCGACTGGTCGCCCGACGACGCGGGCGGTGGCGGATCTGCGACGGCGGTACCGGCACCGCCGAGCATCAGTGCCATCGCGGCACCGGCCGCGACGAGGGGTGTCGCCAAGCGACGTTGAAGGGTAAGGCGCACAACTACCTCCTGTGGGGTCACCCAAGAGAAGGTGACCTGCGTCTGTGATTACAGTCACATCTCACCGCGGAGGGTAATGGTCACGACAAGGAAACGGAAGGGATTGACTGAACATCCGTCCAATTTCACCCGGACATTCGTCCAATTGACCGACAGTGCGCATGGCGAGACCCCGAAAACGACAAACCCGCCGTCCGGACTGGCCGGACGGCGGGTATTGCCGAGCGTGCGCCGGCCTTCACCGGCTCGCGAACTAGCGCTGAGGAAGATCCGTCGGCTTGATCGGCGACGGCAGCGAGGTGGTGCCGCCCTCGAGGAAGGCGTCGACGGCGGCCGCGCACGAGCGACCCTCCGCGATGGCCCACACGATCAGCGACTGACCGCGGCCCATGTCACCGGCGACGAACACGCCGGGGACGTTGGTCGCCCACTCGCTCGACCGGGCGACGTTGCCGCGGTCGGTGAGGTCGACGCCCAGGTCGGTGAGCAGACCCGGCTTCTCCGGGCCGACGAAGCCCATCGCCAGCAGCACCAGGTCGGCCTCGAGCTCGAACTCGGAGCCCTCGACCCGCTCGAAACGGCCGGCCTTCATCTCGACCTCGTGCGCCTTGAGCGCCGTGACCTTGCCGTTCTCGCCGACGAACTCCTCGGTGTTGACCGAGAAGACCCGCTCGCCGCCCTCCTCGTGCGCCGAGGACACCCGGTACATGAGCGGGTACGTGGGCCACGGGGTGGAGTCCGCGCGGGCCTCCGGCGGACGCGGCATGATCTCGAACTGGTGCACGATCTCGGCGCCCTGACGCAGGGAGGTGCCGAGGCAGTCCGCGCCGGTGTCGCCGCCGCCGATGATGACGACCTTCTTGCCCTCGGCCGTGATGGTCGGGGCGTCGAGGTCACCGTTCTGCACGCGGTTCGCGATCGGCAGGAACTCCATCGCCTGATGGATGCCGTCGAGCTCGCGGCCCGGGATGGGCAGGTCGCGGGCCTCGGTGGCACCGCCGGCCAGCACCACCGCGTCGAAGTCGGCGCGCAGCTGCTCGACCGAGATGTCGACGCCGACGTTGACGCCGGTGCGGAAGACGGTGCCCTCGGACTCCATCTGGACCAGGCGCCGGTCGATGTGGCGCTTCTCCATCTTGAACTCGGGGATGCCGTAGCGCAGCAGGCCGCCGATGCGGTCCTCGCGCTCGAACACCGTCACCGTGTGGCCGGCCCGCGTGAGCTGCTGCGCGGCGGCCAGACCCGCCGGGCCGGAGCCCACGATCGCCACCTTCATGCCGGTCAGGCTGGACGTGCGGACCGGCTTGACCCAGCCCTCGTCGAAGGCGCGGTCGATGATCTCGACCTCGACCTGCTTGATGGTGACCGGGTCCTGATTGATGCCGAGGACGCACGACGCCTCGCAGGGCGCGGGGCACAGCCGCCCGGTGAACTCCGGGAAGTTGTTCGTCGCGTGCAGCCGGTCGATGCCGTCCTGCCAGCGATCCTTGTGGATCAGGTCGTTCCACTCGGGAATCAGGTTCCCGAGGGGACAACCGTTGTGGCAGAACGGAACACCGCAGTCCATGCATCGGCTGGCCTGGGTGCGGAGGGTCTTCGAATCGAAGTCCTCGTACACCTCCTTCCAGTCCATCAGCCGCAGCGGCACCGGCCGCCGGACCGGCAGTTCACGCGAGGTGTGCTTGAGGAAGCCTGTCGGGTCACCCACGAGCTGCCTCCATGATCGCCTCGTCCACGTCAGTTCCGTTCTTCTTCGCGGTGTCGATCGCCACGAGCACCTTCTTGTAGTCGCGCGGCATCACCTTCGCGAAGTGATTGACCTGCTGAGACCAGTCCGCGAGGATGCGCGCGGCAACCTCGGATCCGGTCTCGTCCCGGTGCCGTTCGATGGCACCCTTGAGCCAGACGAAGTCCTCGTGCTCGAGATCCTCGAGATCCACCAGTTCGGTGTTGAGGTTCGCCTCGAAGGACTTGTCGGCGTTGTAGACGAACGCGACCCCGCCGGACATGCCGGCACCGAAGTTGCGTCCCGTCGTGCCCAGGATCACCACCCGGCCACCGGTCATGTACTCGCAGCCGTGGTCGCCCACGCCCTCGACCACCGCGGTCGCGCCCGAGTTCCGGACCGCGAAGCGCTCGCCCGCGATGCCGCGGATCAGGGCCTCGCCGCCGGTGGCGCCGAACAGGATCACGTTGCCCGCGATGATGTTCTCCTCGGCGACGAACCCTGCCGAGGTCTCCAGCGGCGGGCGAACGACGATGCGTCCACCCGACAGGCCCTTGCCGACGAAGTCGTTGGCATCGCCGTGGAGCCGCAGCGTCATACCGCTCGGCACGAACGCACCGAAGCTGTTGCCCGCCGAGCCCGTGAACGTGATGTCGATGGTGTTCTCGGGCAGGCCCGCACCGCCGTGCACCTTGGTCACCTCGTGGCCGAGCATGGTGCCGACCGTCCGGTTGACGTTGGTGATCTTCGACTCGAACTGCACCGGCACGCCGTCATCGATGGCCGCACGACTCTGTGCGATCAACTGCTGGTCGAGCGCCTTCTCCAGCGCGTGGTCCTGGCTGCCCGTGCAGTACAGGTCCTGGTCCATGAACGCCGACTCGGTCTGCGCCAGGATCGGCGACAGGTCGAGCTTGGAGGCCTTCCAGTGCTCGAGCGCCTTGGTGGTGTCCAGTGCGCCGACCTGTCCGACCGCCTCGGTGAGGGTGCGGAAACCGAGCTCGGCGAGGAGCTCACGCACCTCCTCGGCGATGAACATGAAGAAGTTCTCCACGAACTCGGGCTTGCCCGCGAAACGCTTGCGCAGCACCGGGTTCTGGGTCGCAACACCGACGGGGCAGGTGTCCAGGTGGCACACCCGCATCATCACGCAGCCCGAGACGACCAGCGGCGCGGTCGCGAAACCGAACTCCTCGCCGCCGAGCAGCGCGGCGATGACCACGTCGCGGCCGGTCTTGAGCTGGCCGTCGACCTGCACGACGATGCGGTCGCGCAGACCGTTGAGCAGCAAGGTCTGCTGGGTCTCGGCGAGGCCGAGCTCCCACGGCGCGCCCGCGTGCTTGACCGAGGTCAGCGGGGTGGCGCCGGTGCCACCGTCGTGACCGGAGATGAGCACCACGTCGGCGTGCGCCTTGGAGACGCCCGCGGCGACGGTGCCGACGCCGATCTCGGAGACCAGCTTCACGTGGATGCGGGCCTGCGGGTTGGCGTTCTTCAGGTCGTGGATCAGCTGCGCGAGATCCTCGATCGAGTAGATGTCGTGGTGCGGCGGCGGCGAGATGAGGCCGACGCCCGGGGTGGAGCCACGCACCTCGGCGACCCAGGGGTACACCTTGTGCGGCGGCAGCTGGCCACCCTCACCCGGCTTGGCGCCCTGCGCCATCTTGATCTGGATGTCGGTGCAGTTGGACAGGTAGTGCGAGGTGACGCCGAAGCGTCCCGACGCGACCTGCTTGATCGCCGACCGTCGCCAGTCGCCGTTCTCCTCGACCTCGAAGCGGGACGGGTGCTCGCCACCCTCGCCCGAGTTCGACCGCGCACCAAGACGATTCATCGCGATGGCGAGGGTCTCGTGCGCCTCGGCCGAGATCGAGCCGTAGCTCATGGCGCCGGTGGAGAACCGCTTCACGATCTCCGAGGCCGGCTCGACCTCGTCGATCGAGACCGGCTCGCGCACACCCTGCTTGAACTCGAACAGACCACGCAGCGAGGCCAGCCGCTCGGACTGGTCGTCGACGAGCTTGGTGTACTCCTTGAAGATCGAGTACTGGCCGGTGCGGGTCGCGTGCTGGAGCTTGAACACCGTGTCCGGGTTGAACAGGTGGTACTCGCCCTCGCGACGCCACTGGTACTCGCCGCCGACCTCGAGCTCGCGGTGCGCGCGCTCCTCCTTGCGGGGCAGGTACGCCGAGGCGTGGCGGACCGCGATGTCCGCCGCGAGCTCGTCGAGCCCGATGCCGCCGAGGCTC
Source organism: Rhodococcus sp. NPDC059234 (assembly GCF_042754225.1). Lineage (NCBI taxonomy): Bacteria > Bacillati > Actinomycetota > Actinomycetes > Mycobacteriales > Nocardiaceae > Rhodococcus > Rhodococcus sp. NPDC059234. Next base: position 45,450 of record NZ_JBHZAH010000025.1, on the reverse strand, counting down.
GAGTTCAGGCCGGTGAAGTACTCGTCGACGAGCTCCTGCGACAGGCCGATGACCTGGAACAGCTGCGCGCCGGTGTAGGAGGCGAGCGTGGAGATGCCCATCTTGGACATCACCTTGAGCACGCCCTTGCCCGCCGCCTTGATGTAGTTCTTGACCGCGACGTCGAAGGTGATGCCGGTGAGCTCGCCGCCCTCGATCATGTCCTCGATGGTCTCGAAGGCCATGTAGGGGTTGACCGCGGCCGCGCCGAAGCCGACCAGGGTGGCCATGTGGTGCACCTCGCGGGCGTCACCGGCCTCCACAACCAGGCCGACCTTGGTCCGCGAACGCTCGCGCACCAGGTGGTGGTGCACCGCCGAGGTCAGCAGCAGCGACGGGATCGGGGCGAAGGTCTCGTTGGAGTTGCGGTCGGTGAGCACGATGATGCGTGCGCCACCGGCGATCGCCTCGGAAACCTGGAAGCGGATGTCGTCGAGGGCCTTGCGCAGGCCCTCGCCGCCGTCCGCGACCCGGTACAGGCCGGGGATGACGACCGAGCGGAAACCGGGGAACTCACCGTCGTCGTTGACGTGAACCAGCTTCGCGAGGTCGTCGTTGTGCAGGATCGGCTGCGGCAGCGCCAGCAGCCGGCAGGACTCCGGGCCGGGGTTGAGCAGGTCGCCCTCCGGTCCAAGGCTGCCGCCGAGGCTGGTGACGACCTCCTCGCGGATGGCGTCCAGCGGCGGGTTCGTCACCTGAGCGAACAGCTGCGAGAAGTAGTCGAACAGCAGTCGCGGACGGGACGAGAGGACGGCGATCGGGGTGTCGGTGCCCATCGAGCCGAGGGCCTCGGCCCCGGTCTTGGCCATCGGCGCGACGAGGACGTTCAGCTCCTCGTTGGTGTACCCGAACACCTGCTGACGGATCAGCACGCGCTCGTGGTTCATGTGCACGACCTCGCGGGCCGGCAGGTCCTCCATCTTCACCAGGCCGGCGTCGAGCCACTCCTGGTACGGGTGCTCGGCCGCGAGCTGGGACTTGACCTCGTCGTCGCTGACGATGCGTCCCTGCGCGGTGTCGACCAGGAACATCCGGCCCGGCTGCAGGCGGGTCTTGCTGACCACCTTGGCGGGGTCGATGTCGAGGACGCCGACCTCGGAGGCCATGACGACCAGGCCGTCCTCGGTGACCCAGATGCGGCTCGGGCGCAGACCGTTGCGGTCCAGCACGGCGCCGACGACGGTGCCGTCGGTGAAGCACACCGACGCCGGTCCGTCCCAGGGCTCCATGAGGGTGGAGTGGTACTCGTAGAACGCCCGGCGGGCCGGGTCCATCGTTTCGTGCCGCTCCCAGGCCTCCGGGATCATCATCAGCACGGCGTGCGGGAGGCTGCGGCCGCCCAGGTGCAGCATCTCGAGCACCTCGTCGAAGCGCGCGGTGTCGCTGGCGCCGGGGGTGCAGACCGGGAAGATCTTGTCGAGGGCGCCGTCGCCGAACACGTCGGACGAGATGAGCGCCTCACGCGCGCGCATCCAGTTCTCGTTGCCGGTGACGGTATTGATCTCGCCGTTGTGCGCGACGCGACGGAACGGGTGCGCCAGCGGCCACGACGGGAAGGTGTTGGTGGAGAAGCGCGAGTGCACCAGGCCGAGGGCACTCTCCATCCGCTCGTCCTGGAGGTCCAGGTAGAAGCCCTTGAGCTGCGGCGTGGTGAGCATGCCCTTGTAGACGAAGGTCTGCCCGGACAGGCTCGGGAAGTACACCGACTCGCGGCCGGGAGCGTCCTGACCGGCACCCTCGTCGCCGAGCTCGTGCTCGACGCGCTTGCGGATCACGAAGGCGCGGCGCTCGAGGTCCATGCCGGCGACGGCCGCGTCCGCCGCCGCCACGAAGAGCTGACGGAAGGTCGGCATCGCGTCGCGGGCCAGGGCGCCGAGCGAGGAGTCGTCCGTGGGGACCTCGCGCCAGCCGAGGACCTGCAGGCCCTCCTCCACGACGATCCTCTCGACCGCCGCGACGGCCTCGTCGAGGTCGTCGTGGGCCTGCGGGAGGAACGCGATGCCGGTGGCGTACGCGCCCTCGGCGGGCAGCTCGAAGTCGACCACGGCACGGAAGAACGAGTCCGGCACCTGGAGCAGGATTCCGGCGCCGTCGCCGGTGTTCGGCTCGGATCCGGCCGCGCCGCGGTGCTCGAGGTTGACCAGCGCGGTGATCGCCTTGTCGACGATGTCGCGGCTGCGCCGACCGTGCATGTCGACGACGAACGCGACACCACAGGCGTCGTGCTCGTTCGCGGGGTCGTAGAGGCCCTGGGGTCCGGGAGACCTGTGGCCTGGAAGTTGCTTCATACCTAGCCTTCGTGTGCGTCAGATGCACAGACGACCAGCAACGCTGATGGCCATCACGTGGCAATACAAGCGCCGACACAGCGTCGGGTCAGCGCGCCTCGTCAACGGCGGCGGCGGACGGCGGTCGGGATGTGATCCCGCCTCCGGCGACGTCGTTGACTGACTATCTGGACGGTTGTGTGTCCAGCATGTTCCGAAAACGATAATTCAGGACCCCACGTTCGCGCCAACTTAGGGTAGCCTGCCACCCCTTCTGACCTCGGGTTCGAGCGGCGACCGGTCGGCCCGCGAGAGGGCTCGGCGGCGTCGTCGATCGCGTAACGAAGTCCGGCCGGCGGGGGCGGCCGGACGGTGCCGCGCTGTCGGCACCCCGGCAGGCCGACGGGTGCGCTACCCCGGCACCGGTGTCGCGCCGCCACCGGGCACGAGCGCGCCGAGTACGGTCACAATCCCCGGGCCCGGATCGAATTCCGCTGCGGGGGTGGACAACTGGTGAAAGATGACGCCGTCGAGGTAGTCCACGAGGATCCGGCAGCCCGTGGCGGGCTCGGCCGAACCCAGCGCGGCGAGCATCCGCGCGCCCCACTCGACCAGGTCCGCACGGGCCGCGGCGAGCGGCTCGGCGAGCCCCGGGACCGACACCGCCTCGGCGAACAGTGCGATCCGGGCGGCGGTGCGCACCCGGTTCGCGCCTGTGGCGACAAACACGTATCCGGTAAGCCCGTCGGCCAGGTCGCGGACTGTGGCCGGGACCGGCTGTGCGCCGAGCAGCCGCCAGTCCTCGCGGTCGCACTCGACCAGTCGCAGGATCAGTGCCTCGATCAGGGCGGCCCTGGTCCGGAAGTAGTTCGACGTGGATCCCTCCGGCATTCCGGCCGCCGCGTCGACCCCACGATGGGTCAACCCGCGCAGGCCGCGAGTGCCGAGCTGGTCGATCGCGGCGTCCAGGACCCGTTCGCGCTTGTCCGACATGCCCTCACACTACATCGGTAGTAAATTCACTACATCGGTAGTAGGTTCGGTTCATGCGAGGAACAGCGACGGTCATCGGCGGCGGCATCGGCGGGCTCACCGTCGCGAACTACCTGCTGCGAGCGGGATGGGACGTGCACGTCCACGAGCGCGCCGACGGCCCCCCGACGACCGGGACGGCGCTCGGCATGTGGCCGCAGGCGCTGGCCGCCCTCGACGACGTCGGCCTCGGCGACCGGGTCCGGGCACGCGGAGTGCCCCAGTCGTCCGGAACCATCCTGCGCCCCGACGGTTCGACGATCGCGCGCGTCGCGGTACGCGGGGGCACGACCCACCTGATCTCCCGCCCGGCGTTGCTGCGGATCCTCGCCGAGTCGGTGCCGTCGTCCGCCGTGCACTACGACAGCACCGTCACCGGTCCGGCCGGAGACACGACCGATGTGGTGATCGGGGCGGACGGCATCAACAGCCGGATCCGGGACGCGGTGTTCGGCGAGGGCTACCGCCCGCGTCCCCTGCGGATGGCCGCCTGGCGCGGGTGGACACCGGGAACCGCCGCCGGCGCCTGCGAAACCTGGGGCGACGGCGCGCTGTTCGGGATCACCCCGCGCGACGGTGACCTCACCAACTTCTTCGCCGCCGTCCGCACCGAACCGGGCGGCGCCGACGGCGGGATCGAGTTCCTGCGCTCGAGGTTCAGCGCCTGGCACCCCCGGGTCCGCGAGATCCTCGACCGGCTCGACCCCGCCGCCCTGCTCCACCACGACCTGTACGACTCCCCCGCGATGCCGTCCTACGTGCGCGGGAACGTCGCACTCGTCGGCGACGCCGCGCACGCGATGGCGCCGAACCTCGGCCGGGGCGCCTGCGAGGCGATCGTCGACGGGGCGGCACTGGGACGGGCACTGAGCGAGAGTCCGGACGTCGGGACCGCCCTGCGTCGCTACGACCGGGCTCGCCGCCTTCGCACCCGCATGCTCGTGTGCGCGTCGGCGACGATGGCGCGGGTGGCCACGTCCGGACGAGGACGACGGGTGCGGGACGGGGCGCTCGGGCTCGTGACAATGCGCCGATGACGGCGAAAGGCCCTGAAATGACTACTGACCGCAGCGATCGAGTCAGCTGCGGTCAGTGTTGCGGTAACCATAGCGTGACCGGATCGTGATCCCAGGGCGTTGTGGTGAAGGTCACCACGAGAGTAGGGATCCGGGGCCCATCGACGGTCAGCGCGCGAGCTGCTCGACGATCCACACCGCGGCCTGCGGACTCGAGCGCAGGGTGGAGTGGTCGACCGCCGGCGCGTCCGGATGGGCCGCCTCGAACAGCGTGTTGGTGACACCGGGTTCGGTGATGAACGAGCACGTCCCCGCGGGCGTCGCGAGGGGCGAGTCGGATCGACCTTCATCCGGATGCCAGTGGTGGGGCGACCTTCCGATACACCTGCGCGGGTTGGGGATTGAGACAGCTCCGCTACGGCGGCCCCTGGGGCCGGGAGTGCGGTGGAGCCGCACCAACCAAAACACAGCCGAGCGAGCCGCCGCCTGGGCTGGGCTGGGCTGGAATCTATCCGGAACTGGGCAACCGACCGCCCAACGAGAACGAGGTCACGACCTCTTTCGAGTTCGTGACCTCGTTCTGTGCAGTTCGTGGAACTGCTGATGGTGGGCGAAGGGGGACTTGAACCCCCACGTCCCGAAGGACACTGGCACCTGAAGCCAGCGCGTCTGCCATTCCGCCACTCGCCCGAGCGACGCTGGAAACACTAACACGACCCGCCCTTGAATCACGATTCGCCCCCCTCACCTGCGGTGGAGCACCGAGCCCCCACCGCCCCGCGGGAAAGGTAGATATCATGCAGAGGCGGCCCCGAGGCTGCGACACGCGGAGAACGTGGGAGAGGAGGCACCATGGGGATCGTCCAGCGATTCGAGCGCAGGCTCCAGGGCGCCGTCGGCGACGGCTTCGCCCGGGTGTTCGGCGGCGGAGTCGTCCCCCAGGAGGTGGAAGCCGCGCTCCAGCGCGAGGCCGCCGACCGGGTCGAACACCTCGACGGCGGACACCTGCTGGCCCCGAACTCCTACGTGATCACCATCAACGAGTCCGACCACGAAGAACTGGCCGCGGACCGAGACTTGACAGTGAAGGCATTCGCCCGACACCTTGAGGGCTTCATCCGCGACCAGGGATGGCAGACATACGGACCGATCACCGTTCGGTTCGAGTCGTCACCCACGCTGCACACCGGTCAGTTCCGGACCAGCGGAGCGGTGAACCCGGACGTGGGCGCAACTTCCCACCCCGACCGGGGGCAGGCAGTACCGTTACCGCCCGCGCAGGCACGACCCTCCGCACCCTTGAACCCAGGAGCTGGCTACATGACGCAGAACTCAGGCTTCGACCCCAATCGTGAGCCCGCGGACGACCGCGGCGAGGGTCGGTCCGGGTACCAGCAGGACTATCCGGCCAACGGATACGCACAGAACGGCAGCAGCTACCCGGCATATCCGGGCGCGGCGTCGCAGACCGGCTACGACCAGGCCGGTCCGCACAACGGGTACGCCCACAACGGGCACCGCAACGGCAGCGAGTACCCGACCGGCGGCGCCGGCGCGCAGCAGCAGTCCCCCGCGTACCCGCCGGCTCAGCCTCAGGCGCAGGGCTACGACTACCCGCAGGCCGACTACCAGCAGGCGGACTACCCGGCGAACCCCTACCCGCCGAGCGACTACCCGGCGCCCGACTACGCGGCGAACCCCTACCCGCCGGCCGACTACGCGGCGAACCCGTACCCGCCCAGCGACTACCCGGCAAACCCGTACGCGCAGCAGGAGTACCCCGCCTACGGGCAGCAGCAGGCCTACGCCCAGCCGTACGGCTCCGAGTACGGCGGCTTCGACCCCAACCGCACCCTCACCGCCACCCTGCAGCTCGAGGACGGCAGCGGCCGCAACTTCCAGCTGCGGGAGGGTCGCAACGTGATCGGTCGTGGCCAGGAGGCGCAGTTCCGGCTTCCCGACACCGGCGTCTCGCGTCGGCACATCGAGATTCGCTGGGACGGCCAGGTCGCCATGCTCTCCGACCTCGGCTCCACCAACGGGACCACCGTCAACGGTGCGCCCGTGCAGGATTGGCAGCTCGCCGACGGCGACGTCATCCGCGCCGGTCACTCGGAGATCCTGGTGCGCATCATCTAGTCGCCACGATCGACAATCTCAGAGCCGCACCGCCGGAATTCCCTGCGAGTTCCGTATTGTGGTTGGGCACGCCCATATCGCGATCGACCTCGGCCGCATCGCCATAGGATGCTGCCAGCAAACGCCGGAGTACACGGGGAAACCCGCTCGCCAGAGGAGGAGGTGGACCGCTGTGCAGGGACTCATCCTGCAGCTGACCAGGGCAGGCTTCCTGTTGCTGCTGTGGTTGTTCGTGTGGGCGGTCCTCCGGACGCTGCGCAGTGATGTGTACGCCGCGTCCGGTGTACGGGTGCCGACCCGCTACTCGCGCAGCTCCTCCGTCCTGCCGACCTTCGGCAAGCAGAAGGTCGCCAAGAACCTCGTCGTCACCCAGGGCGCGCTCGCCGGCACCCGGATCACGCTCGGCACCCAGCCGGTGCTGATCGGCCGGGCCGACGACTCCACGCTCGTCCTCACCGACGACTATGCCTCCACCCGCCACGCCCGCATCTCGCCGCGCGGAACCGATTGGTACGTCGAAGATCTCGGCTCCACCAACGGCACCTATCTGGACCGCGCCAAGGTGACCACCGCGGTTCGAGTGCCGCTCGGTACCCCGGTTCGAGTGGGCAAGACCGTGATCGAGCTGCGCCCGTGACCCTCGTCCTCCGCTACGCGGCCCGCAGCGACCGCGGCCTGGTGCGCTCGAACAACGAAGACTCCGTGTACGCGGGCGCCCGACTCCTCGCGCTGGCCGACGGAATGGGCGGTCACGCCGCCGGCGAGGTCGCCTCGCAGCTGATGATCGCCGCCCTCGCCCATCTCGACGACGACGAGCCCGGCGACGACCTGCTCGGCAAGCTCGAGGCAGCGACCCGCGACGGCAACGCCGCCATCGCCGAGCAGGTCGAGGAGGAGCCCGAACTCGACGGCATGGGCACCACCCTGACCGCAATCCTGTTCGCGGGCAGCAAACTCGGCCTGGTGCACATCGGCGACTCCCGCGCCTACCTGCTGCGCGACGCGGCGCTCACCCAGATCACCCGCGACGACACGTTCGTGCAGTCCCTCGTCGACGAGGGCCGCATCACCGCCGAGCAGGCGCACACGCATCCGCAGCGCTCGCTGATCATGCGGGCGCTGACCGGCAACGAGATCGAACCCACCCTCACCGTCCGCGAGGCCCGCACCGGCGACCGCTACCTGCTGTGCTCCGACGGGCTGTCCGACGTGGTCAGCGACGAGACCATCACCGAGGTGCTCAGCGACGGCGAGCCCGGCGACTCCGCGGACCGGCTGATCGAACTCGCCCTGCGCAGCGGCGGACCGGACAACGTGACCGTGGTGGTGGCCGACGTGGTCGACGTCGACTACGGCCAGAGCCACCCGATCGTCGCGGGCGCCGCGTCCACCGAGGACGAGGAGGACGCGCCGCCGCCCGACACCGCCGCCGGCCGTGCCGCGGCGATGCGTCCGCCGCGCGCAAATCCGCGCCGGGTCGCCGTGCCGGCCGACCCGGAGCCCGCGAAGAAGAGCCACCGGTTGCGCTGGATCCTGTTGTCTCTGGGCCTGATTGCGGTCGTCGTCGCGGGCCTGGTGATCGGCCGGGTGCTGATCCGGCACAACTACTACGTCGGCGCCAGCGACGGTCGCGTCGCGGTGTTGCAGGGCGTACCCGGCTCGGTGCTCGGGTACTCGCTGCAGGACGTCGACCTCGTCGGGTGCGTCACCGACACAGGCAAGCTGAGCCTCGTGCCGCCGGACGCCAAGCCCGCGACGTGCTCGGTGCTGATGGTCGACGACCTGCAGCCCTCGGCCCGCGAACAGGTCCGCGCCGGGCTGCCCTCCGGTTCCCTCGACGACGCCAAGAGCCAGATGACCCGGCTCACCGTCGGCGACCTGCTGCCGGTCTGCGAGGTCGCGACCACCCCGACCCCGGCACCGGCACCGGCACCCGTGCCCGCGCCGGTACCGGCGCCCACGCCGACACCCGGGGCGGCGCCCGCACCGACGCCCGGCCCGGCACCCGCCCCCGAACCGGCCCCCACCACCGAGCCTGTGTCCGCGCCGACGACTCCCGCCCTGATTCCGGGGCAGAACTGCAGGACCGGTCGCTGATGTCAGTGTCCGCCGCACCGTCGGGCGCCTCCTTCCCCAGCCCGCCCGGAGGATTCGCGCCCGCGCCGCAACAGTCGAACCGACGCGGCGTCGAACTCGCGCTGATCTGCTGCGCGATCGTCATCACCACGATCTCGCTGGTACTGGTCGAGGCCAGCCAGGAGCAGTCCATCACCTGGGACCTGGCCAAGTACGCGCTCGCGTACGCCGCCCTGTTCCTGATCGCGCACCTCGCGGTGCGCCGTTTCGCCCCGTTCGCCGACCCGCTGCTGCTGCCGATCGTGGCGCTGCTCAACGGTCTGGGCCTGGTGCTCATTCACCGGCTCGACCTCGCGGACGCCGCGACCGCCGCCTACTTCGGCCGGGCCATCCCCTCCCCCGACGCGAACCAGCAGGTGATGTGGACCGCGCTGGCGATCGCCGGCTTCATCGCGGTCCTGGTGTTCCTGCGGGACTACCGCCTGCTCGCCAGGTACAGCTACACGCTGGGCCTGGCCGGCCTGATCCTGTTGGCGATCCCGGCGGTGCTGCCGGCCTCGATGTCCGAGGTCAACGGCGCGAAGATCTGGATCAAGCTGCCGTTCTTCAGCATCCAGCCCGGCGAGTTCGCGAAGATCCTGCTGATCATCTTCTTCGCGTCCGTGCTGGTGTCCAAGCGCGAACTGTTCACCACCGCGGGCAAGCACCTCTTCGGCGTCGACCTCCCGCGCGCGCGGGACCTGGGCCCGATCCTGATGGCCTGGGTGGTCTCCATCGGCCTGCTGGTCCTCGAGACCGACCTGGGCAGCTGCCTGCTGCTGTTCAGCACGGTGCTGGTGCTGCTCTACATCGCGACCGAGCGGGTCGGGTGGCTGCTCATCGGCGTCGGCCTGCTCGCGATCGGGTTCGTCTTCGCGTACCAGGTGTTCGGGCACGTCCGGGTCCGGGTGGACACCTGGCTGGACCCGCTCGCCGACTACAACAACACCGGATTCCAGATCTCCCAGTCGCTGTTCGGGCTCGCCACCGGCGGGCTGGCGGGCACCGGACTCGGCAGCGGCAGGCCCTCGCAGGTGCCGTTCGCCAAGACCGACTTCATCGTCGCCACCATCGGCGAGGAGCTCGGGCTGATCGGCCTGGCCGCGGTGCTGATGTTGTTCCTGATCTTCGTCATCCGCGGGCTGCGGACCGCGCTCGCCGTGCGTGACAGCTTCGGCAAGCTGCTCGCGGCCGGGCTCGCGTTCACCGTCGCGATCCAGGTGTTCGTCGTCGTCGGCGGCGTCACCAAGCTGATCCCGTTGACCGGCCTGACCACGCCGTTCATGTCCTACGGCGGATCCTCGCTGCTGGCCAACTACCTGTTGCTGGCGTTGCTGATGAAGATCTCCGACGCCGCCCGCACCCCACCCGAACCGAAGAAGAAGGGACCCGCGCCCATCGCGGACGCACCGACCGAAATGCTGAGGCGCCCATGAACACCCCGCTGCGGCGCGTCGCGATGGCGGTGATGGTGATGGTCGTCGCTCTGCTCGCCAACGCCACCTACGTCCAGGTCATCAAGGCTGACGACCTGCGTACCGACCCGCGCAACTCGCGGGTCCTGCTCGACGAGTACTCCCGTCAGCGCGGGCAGATCTCGGCGGGCGGTCAGGTGCTGGCGGCCTCGGTCCCGACCGACGACCGGTACAAGTACCTGCGGACCTATCCGCCGAACCCGGCGGCGCCGTCGAGCCCGTTCGCGAACGCCCCGGTCACCGGCTTCTACTCCATGCTCTACGGCAACACCGGCCTCGAGCGCAGCGAGGACGCGGTGCTCAACGGCTCCGACAACCGGCTGTTCGGCCGGCGCTTCTTCGACCTGGTGTCCGGTCGCGACCCGCGCGGCGGGAACGTGGTCACCACGATCAACCCGGTCGTGCAGCAGGTGGCGTACGACCAGCTGACCGCGAAGGGCTACACCGGATCCGTCGTCGCGATCAAGCCGAGCACCGGGGAGATCCTGGCGATGGCGAGCACCCCCAGCTACGACCCCAACCTGCTGGCCAGCCACGACGGCACCGTGAGCACGCAGGCGTGGGAGTCCCTCAACGCCGACCCGGACAAGCCGCTGCTCAACCGCGCGGTGTCGCAGACCTACCCGCCCGGCTCCACGTTCAAGGTGGTGGTCACGGCGGCCGCGCTGTCGAAGGGCGCGACGCCGGACGAGCAGTTGACCGCCGCGCCGAACATCACCCTGCCCGGCACCAGCACCACGCTGGAGAACTACAACGGCACCACCTGCGGCGGCGGCCCGACCGCGTCCCTGCGGGAGGCGTTCGCGCGCTCGTGCAACACCGCCTTCGTCGAACTGGGCATCAAGACCGGTGCCGACGCCCTCAAGGACAAGGCCGCGGCGTTCGGCGTCGAACCCGACTCGCCCGGTATCCCGATCCCGGTCGCCGACGGCACCGTCGGTTCCATCCCCGACGACGCCGCCCTCGGCCAGACCAGCATCGGCCAGCGCGACGTGGCGCTGAGCCCGCTCGAGAACGCGGTGATCGCCGCGACCGTCGCCAACGGCGGCGTCCGCATGCAGCCGCACCTCGTCGCGCAGCTGCAGAGCCCCGACCTGTCGAACCTGGCCACCACCAACCCCGAGTCCAAGGGGCAGGCCGTCTCACCGCAGGTCGCGGCGACGCTCACCGACCTGATGGTCGGATCGGAGAACAACACCGGCGGCGGCGGGAAGATCCCCGGCGTGCAGATCGCGTCGAAGACCGGCACCGCCGAGCACGGCACCGACCCGCGCAACACCCCGCCGCACGCCTGGTACATCGGTTTCGCCCCCGCCCAGAATCCGCAGGTCGCGATCGCCGTGATCGTGGAGAACGGCGGCGACCGCGCGCTCGCCGCGACCGGCGGCTCCGTGGCCGCCCCGATCGGCCGGGCCGTCATCTCGGCCGCACTGAAGCAGGGGGGCTGAACCGTGACCCTCAACAACGGCGGCGTCATCGCGAACCGCTACCGACTGCTGCGCCTGATCGCCACCGGGGGCATGGGCCAGGTCTGGGAGGCCACCGACAACCGGCTGCACCGGCGGGTGGCGGTCAAGGTGCTCAAGTCGGAGTTCTCCACCGACCCGGAGTTCCTCGAACGGTTCCGCACCGAGGCGCGCACCACCGCGCAGCTGAACCATCCCGGGATCGCCGGCATCTACGACTACGGCGAGACCCGGGACGCCACCGGCCAGGCGACCGCCTACCTGGTGATGGAGCTGGTCAACGGCGAGCCGCTGAACGCGGTGCTGGCCCGCGTCGGCCGGCTGTCGCTGCCGCACGCGCTGGACATGCTCGAGCAGACGGGCCGCGCACTGCAGGTCGCGCACGCGGCCGGCGTGGTGCACCGCGACGTCAAGCCGGGCAACATCCTGATCACCCCCACGGGCCAGGTGAAGATCACCGACTTCGGGATCGCGAAGGCCGTCGAGGCGTCGCCGGTCACCCGGACCGGGATGGTCATGGGCACCGCCCAGTACATCGCCCCCGAACAGGCCCTCGGCCAGGACGCGTCGCCTGCCAGCGACGTGTACTCGCTCGGCGTCGTCGGCTACGAGGCGCTGGCGGGGTTCCGTCCGTTCTCCGGCGACGGGGCCCTGACGGTCGCGATGAAGCACGTGCAGGAGGTCCCGGCCCCGCTGCCTGCGGACCTGCCGCCGAACGTGCGCGAACTGATCGACATCACGATGGCGAAGGACCCCGCCGCCCGGTACGGCAGCGGCGGCGAGTTCGCGGACGCCGTCGCGGCGGTTCGCTCGGGTCTGCGGCCGCCGCTGCCGGGCGCCGGGCGCCAGACCGCCGCGACCACGGTGGTCGTGCCGCCCGCCGCCGGGACCCAGATGCTCCCGTCGTCCCAGTCCGAATATGCTGGCCCCGAGTCGGGTTCGGTACCGGCGGCGCCGTCGGGATTGACCACCGGGCAGAAGGTGATGGCCTGGGGCGGAGGCGGCCTGCTGCTGGCGGCACTGCTGATCGGCGCGGGAATGCTGCTGTTCGGTGGCGGCGAGGCGCCGTCGACCACCCCGGTGACCACCAGGCCCCCGATCACGACCACCCACGTGCCGACGACCACCAGGCAGCCGACAACGACGACGGAACCGCCGATTACGACCACCACCGAACCACCGACCACCACGACGACGGAACCGACGACGACCACCACCGAACCACCCACCACGACCACCACCACCGAGCCTCCGACGACCACCACGACGAAGGCCGTCACCACCACGAAGCACCCGACCACGACCGCCACCACGCCGGGCGAGACCACGAGCCCAGCCCCCCAAGGACAGCCATGACCACACCGCGCAAACTCTCCTCCCGCTACGAGCTGGGCGAGATTCTCGGCTTCGGTGGCATGTCCGAGGTGCACCTGGCGCGCGACATGCGCCTCAGTCGTGACGTCGCGATCAAGGTGCTACGCGCGGACCTCGCCCGCGACCCCACGTTCTACCTGCGCTTCCGGCGTGAGGCGCAGAACGCGGCCGCGCTGAACCACCCGGCGATCGTCGCCGTCTACGACACCGGCGAGGCCGAGACGGACGGCGGGCCGCTGCCGTACATCGTGATGGAGTACGTCGACGGCGTCACGCTGCGCGACATCGTCCGCGGCGAGGGCCCGATGCCCCCGCGCCGGGCGATGGAGGTCATCGCCGACGTGTGTGCGGCGCTGGACTTCAGCCACCGCAACGGCATCGTGCACCGAGACATCAAGCCCGCCAACATCATGATCAACCGTGCCGGCGCGGTGAAGGTGATGGACTTCGGCATCGCCCGCGCCATCTCGGACAGCTCGAGCCCGATGACGCAGACCGCCGCGGTCATCGGCACCGCCCAGTACCTCTCCCCGGAGCAGGCCCGCGGCGAGCAGGTCGACGCGCGCTCGGACGTGTACTCGCTGGGCTGTGTGCTGTTCGAAATCCTCACGGGCGAACCGCCGTTCAAGGGCGACTCACCGGTGGCGGTCGCGTACCAGCACGTCCGGGAGGACCCGGCGCTGCCGTCGTCGGTCAACCCCGACATCCCGCGCGAACTGGATTCGATCATCCTCAAGGCGATGAGCAAGAACCCGGCGAACCGCTACCAGAGCGCCGCCGAGATGCGCAGCGACCTGGTGCGGGTGCTCGGCGGTCAGCGCCCCGGCGCGCCGATGGTGATGAACGACGAGGACCGCACCACGATCCTCGGCGCGATGGACTCGTCGGGCCGGTACGCGGCGGCCCCCGCCGCCGAACCCGTCCCGGCCGCGGCCGCGGCGCCGGCACCCCAGAACGCACCGCCCGCCAAGCGCAAGGCCGTGCGGACGGTTCTGCTGGCCGTCGGCGCGCTCGTCGTCGTCGGCATCATCGGCGCCTTCCTGTGGTCGCTCGGCCCGGGCTCGAAGGCCGCGCAGAAGACCGTGCCCGACGTCACCAACCAGTCGGCGCAGGCCGCCCAGACCACGCTGCAGAACGATGGTTTCCGCGTGCAGACGCAGCCGAAGCCGAGCGCCGTCGTGGCCAAGGGCAACGTCATCGCCAGCATTCCCGTCGCCGGAAGCAAGGCCGACGAGGGCACCACGGTGACCCTCGACGTGTCCAGCGGTCCGGAACAGGTGGAGGTCCCGAAGCTGACCGGGATGAGCCAGGCGCAGGCCTCGCAGGCGCTCAACGCGGTCGGTCTGACCCTCGATCCGGCGGTCGACCGAGCGCCGTCGACGACGGACCAACTGGACAAGGTGACCGCGCAGGACCCCGCGGCGGGCGCGAACGTCGAGATCAACGGCCCCGTCAAGCTCACCCTCGGCAGCGGCCCGGAGCAGGTGCGGGTCCCGAACGTGGTCGGCCAGACGCTCGAGGTGGCGCAGCCGAACATCGAGGGCGCCGGGTTCAAGGTGCAGGTCGAGAACGTCGACTCGGGAAAGACCAAGGGCCAGGTCGTGTCCACCGACCCGACCGGCGGTACCTCCGCGGCGCGGGGCACAACCATCACGCTCAAGGTGTCCAACGGCAACATGATCCAGATGCCGGACCTGAGCAACCTGACGGTGTCGCAGGCGCTGGACGCGTTGCGGCGGGCCGGCTGGACCGGGTCGTCGAGCCAGCTGTCGCAGCACCCCGAGGCGACCCTCGAGGCCGATCAGGTGGGCAAGGTCGTGACCCAGGCCCAGCCGCCCGGATCCGAGATGTCCAAGACCGCGACGGTGTCCGTCGGCATCGGCCAGCTGGGCATCCCCACCGGCCCCCGCTGACCAACCGCTCTGTCCTCCCCAATGTCACACGGGTTCGCTCGAGCCGAATCAATGTGACATTGGGGAGGTCAGGCTAGGGGCGGCCAGGGGGTCAGGGATGGGTGAGCGCGTCCCCGAGGGCGCGCGCGACCTCCGACTCGAGGGTCTCGACGAGCGCCTCCGCGGGCCGCTGACCGCACACCTCGAGCCAGTTCGCCAGCATCCGGTGCCCGCCCTGGGTGAGCACCGACTCCGGGTGGAACTGAACCCCGTGAATGGGCAGCTCGCGGTGCCGCATCGCCATCACGACGCCGCTGTCGGTGTGGGCGGTGACCTCGAGTTCGTCGGGGATGGTGTCCTCGAGCACGGTCAGCGAGTGGTACCGGGTGGCGGTGAACGGGTCGGGCAGGCCGGCGAGCACGCCGCCGCCGTTGTGGTGGACGATGCTGGTCTTGCCGTGCAGGAGTTCCGGAGCGCGGTCGACGGTCGCGCCGAACGACGCGCCGATCGCCTGGTGGCCGAGGCAGACCCCGAGCAGCGGGGTCCGCGCCTGCGCGCAAGCGCTCACGAGATCCATGCTCGCGCCCGCCCGCTGCGGGGTGCCAGGGCCGGGGCTGAGCAGGATGCCGTCGAACTCGGCCGCGACGGCGGCGCGGTCGTCGAGCCGGGGGTCGTCGTTGCGCCAGACGGTGGCCGTCGTTCCGAGCTGGCCGAGGTACTGGACCAGGTTGAAGACGAAACTGTCGTAGTTGTCGACCACGAGAATGCGCATCGGCCCAGGATATGCGCCGCTGCGACGGTGCGTGACCGGCACCCCTGGCGGGGCACGGGACGCGTACGGGCGGCGGAGCCGCTCAGCGGGCGAACTTGGTCCGCAGCTGGCCGCTGTACGCCGGGACCGTCAGCGAATCCGACGCCGTCTGGGTGTAGCCGAGGCCGTACCGGACCGCGTACTGCTTGAACGTCCGAACGCCGGGCTCGGCGTCCAGGGCCACCGCGATGCGGGCCGGGTCGCCGATGGCCGTCATCACGTACGGCGGGCTGTACGTGCGACCGTGCAGCAGCAGCGTGTTGCCGATGCACCGCGGCGCGGTGGTCCCGACCACCCGCTGGTCCTGCATCCCGACCGCGGTGGCCCCGCCCGCCCAGAACGCGTTGAGGACCGACTGCACGTCCTGCTGGTGCACCACCAGGTCGTCGGGCCGGGCGTCGGCCGGGTATTTGCCGTCCGAGTCCCGCGGCGCATCGGTGAGCGTGACCCGCACGCCCGGCCCGCTGACCTCGGACAGACCGGCGTCCGCCTCGAGGGCGTGCACCCGGTCGAGGGTCGCCGCGACGCCGCCGTCGGAGTGCGCGGCGGTCGCCTGCAGCGACTCGACCTCGGCGGCGAGCGCGTCCCGCTCGCCCGATGCGCGGTCGACGTCGTTCTGCGCGCCGCGCACCAGGTCCGACAGTCGGGTGGTGTCGCCGCGCCGCAGTTCGTTTCCGGCGGACACCTCACGGGTCGTCGCGAACAGCAGACCGGCGATCAGGCAGACCAGGGGGACGCACACGATCCAGAACGTCGACCGCCGACCGCGACGGTGTTCGTTCTCGGTCATCTGCGGTGCCTCCTCTCGGCGCGCGGACCCCGCCGCGGATGCGGCCGGCGGGGCGATTTCGGTGCTCGGTCCTTGGCCGACGACGTCGGTGCTGGGTTAGCGTGTACCCGCGACCGGTAGGTTCGAAGATACCTGGTAGGCGTCGACGACGACGGCTGCCGCGGTGGCACGTGTCATCCGTTTGAAGTCAGTTCATCCACGAGTCAATCCACACGAGGACGTCATGCCCAAGTCGAAGGTCCGCAAGAAGACCGACTACACGATCAATCCCGCGAACCGCACCCCGGTGAAGGTGAAGGCCGGACCGTCGAGCGCGTTGTACGTCTCCGTGATGCTCGGTTTCATGCTGGTCGGGCTCGCCTGGCTGATCGTGTACTACCTCGCCGCGGACCAGATCGAGTTTATGAACAGCCTGGGGGCGTACAACTTCCTGATCGGCTTCGGCTTCATGGTCGTCGGCCTCGTCATGACGATGAGATGGCGTTGACCACGCCTTTTCATCGCGCGACGGTTTCCAATTACATCGGTGTCATTCATCCCCAGTGTGGATAAGACCTGTGGATAACCTCGGGAGTACGTGTGCATAGCCCCGATCCGACGTGGTCCACACCCACCCCGGCGCTCGTCGCGACGGGTGTCGGCGGGGTGGCGATGGCTCTGGCGGCGGCGCTGCTGCCCTCGGACCCGGCGGGCCGGTTCCTCATCGGTCTCGCCGCGGTCGGACTGCTGGTGGTCACCGCGCTCGGGCTGCGGCAGCGGCCGCGCCTCGCGGTGCTCGACGGCGGCCGCGGTATCGCGGTCCGGCGGCTGCGTGGCCGGGTCGAGTTCGACCGGACCGACCTGGCCCGGGTGCGGATCGTGCGCTACCCGCGCTTCGGTCGACGGGTTCCCATGCTCGAGATCGACGTGCGACCGCCGGGCGCCGACGACGACCGGCTGATGATCTTCGGCCGCTGGGATCTCGGTACCGACCCGACCGACGTGTTCGACGCCCTCACCCTCCGGGGCCTGGTGCCGCCCGACCGCAGGGGAACCTCCGCCTCCGGGTGAGGGGAACCATCAGCCAGTCAGACCGAGTGATGGTTCCCGTCACCCCGGTGGGAGGGGGCTAGAGGCCGAGTTCGCTGCGCAGTTGCACGACGCGCACACCGACGACGCCCAGCGTCGCGACGGCAACGACGACCAGCCCGATCCACCCGATCCGCACGGCCTTCGCACGGTCCTGACCGGCACCGAGCCACTGCGGCGCGTACAGCAGCGCGGCGGTCGCGGCGGCGCCGGCGACCAGACCGCCCAGGTGGCCCCAGAACGAGATTCCCGGCAGCGTGACGCTGATGACCACGTTGAGCGCGATCACCCCGATGATCGGAGCCGGGCTCCGGCGGAGCTTGAGCAGGATGACCGCCTCGGCACCCATGATCCCGAAGATGGCGCCCGAGGCGCCGGCGGTGAAGCTGCTCCCACCGAAAGCCATCACCGACGCGGAGCCGCCGAGCAGCGAGATTGCATACACCGCGAGGTAGCGCGACCGCCCGAGGATCAGCTCGGTGTCGCGACCGAGGATGTACAGGGCGAACATGTTGACGGCCAGGTGCATCAGGCCGAAGTGCAGGAAGCCGCTGCCGACCAGGCGGATCCAGTCGCCCTGGGCGACGTCGTCGGGCGAGAGGACCCACCAGCCGAACAGCGGCGAGTCGAATGTGGCCGCGCCCGTGAACCGGTTGATCGTGCCGGCGCCGTTGTTCATCAGGGACTTCGCCTGCAGCACCGTGACCAGGAAGACGAGGATGTTGGCGCCCATCAGGGCGTAGGTCACGACCGGCGTCGGCCGGGTGGCGGTCACGGTGTTGCCGGCGACGCCGCGGACGGGCCGGACGTCTCGCTGATCGGCGGCGACGCAATCCACGCAGTGGTAGCCGACCGAGGCCTCGCGCAGGCAGTCCGGGCAGGCAGGGCGTCCGCAGCGCGTGCAGGACAGCCCGGTCGGGCGGTCCGGGTGTCGCACGCACCGCGGTTGGGGCGGCGTCCCGTCGCCGGGCCCGCCACCCCAACCGGGGTTCGTCATCTCGAGTGCTTCCCGCTCAGGAGATGGTGACGCTGTTGATCACGACCGGCTCGACGGGGCGGTCGGTGCGGTCGACCGGGGTGCCGGAGATGGCGTCGACGACCTTCTTCGACTCCGCGTCCACGACCTCGCCGAAGATGGTGTGGCGACGGTTCAGGTGCGGGGTCGGACCGGTGGTGATGAAGAACTGCGAGCCGTTGGTGCCCGGGCCTGCGTTCGCCATCGCGAGCAGGTACGAGCGGTCGAACTGCAGCTCCGGGTGGAACTCGTCCTCGAACTTGTAGCCCGGGCCGCCGCGACCGGTGCCGGTCGGGTCGCCGCCCTGGATCATGAAGCCGTCGATGACCCGGTGGAACACGGCGCCGTCGTAGAACGGTCCGGTCTTGGTGCCGGAGGCGTTCTCGGTGCTGTAGTCCTTCGAGCCGTCGGCGAGGCCGACGAAGTTCGCGACGGTCTTCGGCGCGTGGTTGCCGAACAGGGCGATCTTGATGTCGCCGCGGTTGGTGTGCAGCGTTGCGGTTGCGGTCTGATTCGGTGAAGTCACCCCACCATCGTGCCATTCACCTCCGGTGCGCATGTGCGACAGTGGACAGATGACCCGCGCGACGAAGAACGCACCCGTCCCTGCCCGAGTCGAGACCGAAGCCCCGCCGGTCGTGGAGGCCTCGTCGCCCGCGGGCGAATCGGTCGCGCTGACCAGCGCACTCCGGTTCGCACAGTGCGCCGCCCTGGGGCTGGCCAAGGGCACCGGCGGCCTCGCCAAGGGCACCGGCGCGGTGAGCATGTACCTGCTCGGCAAGGGCGTCTCGCTCGTCAAGTCCGCGCGATCGCAGCGCCAGAACGCGCCGGTGCTGGCCCTGGTGGACGAGCAGACGGTCGCCGACGCGACCAAGGCCGTGCGCGGCAAGCGGCGGGGCCGTCGGGTGGTCCTGGTGCTCGTCACCGGCGCAGCCGTCGCCGCCGTCGCCGTCATCATCAAGAAGCAGCGCACCGAGGCGCCGCCGGTGGCCGACGCCCCGCCGAGCCTGCGGGATCTCGAGAACTCCTGACCGAGCGGTCGGGGTCGGCCTGCTCGCCGTCCCCGACCGCCGTCGTCAGCCCGCGCAGTTCCCCGTCACGGGCCGGCCGTTGAACCGGTCAAGCACGAAGCTCGTCGCCTCGGGCAGCCCGAGCACCATCGGGGCGGCGTGGTTGACGCCGAGGCCGGGAGCCAGCGCCGGCAACGGATTCTCGGTGAACTGGACCGTCGCCCCACGGCCACACCAGTCCGCGGCGAGCTCGCGGGCCTGACCGAACGGCACCACGTCGTCCCGGACGCCCGACTGCACGAGAACCGGCGCCGACGGCGTCAGCCGACCGATCCGCTGCCGGTCGATCAACTCGTTGGCGAGCGGCAGACGCGCGAGAACGACGCCGAGGGGTTCTCCGGACCGGGTGTAGTCGCTGGTCTTCTGGAAGCCGAAGGCTGCCGCGGTTTCGGTCACGCACTGGTTCGCCACCTCCGCCAGCATCGCCCGTCCGCGATCGTTGATCTGCGCGTCGACGGTCTCGTGCAGCTCCGGATAGGCCTGCAGCAGGCTGTTGATCGCGTAGCCGATGGCGCCGACGAGGGACGAGCCGTCGATCTGGGCCAGCGTGGCCGCCAGGTCCGCGGGAGGAGCGCCCGCGTAGGTGCCCTTGACGTCCAGTTCCGGCGCGTAGCTCGACGCCAGTTCGGCCGCGGCCGCCGCCGCGCCGCCGCCCTGCGAGTATCCCCAGAACCCGACCGGTCCGTGTGGGGTGATCGCGGTTCCGGGGAGGCGCTGCACGGCCCGGGCGGCGTCGAGCACCGCGTGCGCCTCGGCCGCCCGGTTGACGTAGGTGTGCACGCCCGGGGTTCCCAGGCCCTCGTAGTCGGTGACGACCACGGCGATGCCCTGCAGCAGCAGGGCGTTGATCGCGAGCAACTCGTATTCGGGCATCGGACCGTGCCCGGGTTCCATCGAGACCAACTGGCCCAGGAGCTTGGACGGCGCGCACTGGTCGCCCTGGCCGTGGGTGCCGACCGCGAGACTGACCAGCGGGCGGGCACCCGTGCCCGTCCACGGAGTCTGCGGATTCAGGTAGGTGCCGGTGACGGCGATCGGGGCGTCGTTCGCATCCGCCGAGCGGTACATGATGCGGGTGGCGTCGGCGGGGAACCCACCCGTGGCGTTGGGCAGCCGGACCGCCAGCGCGGCCGGTTCGGTGCGGATGAGGTCGCCGGCCGCGCCGGAGGCGAGCGGGAAGGGCGGGGCGTAGAAGTCGGGCGCCGCCGACGCGGGCGGACCCACCAGCGCGACGAGGGTGAGCGCCGCGGCGGCGGCGACCGCTCCCCGCGTCGTCCGCTGCCCTGCGGCCTGCTTGCTTTTCAACACCTGTGACCCCCACCGCGACGATTACTGTGACCCCTAGTACCGGGTGCAGGGGACGGTAGCACAGGCTCTTACCGACCGGTAAGACCTGTTTCGCGGGCCCGGCGCCTGCCGGCATGACTCGTCAGATGTACTGCAGCACAACAACTCACGCACCCATCGTGAACCGGGGGTGACCGAATTCGATTGCTACACAGGTTTGTTCACAATTCCACAGGCAGGCCGACCCAAGCGGTCGCTCGGTTGGCTGCGACGCTCGCCTAGGCCGAGCACGCGAAGGCCAGAAGGGCCGGCTCGTCCCGACCCGGCCAGGTGCCGGTGAGCGTGTACCGCGCGTCGCCTCCCCGGCTCCCGTCGACCACCCGGACGAGGTCCAGGACCACCGTTTCCGCGGACACGGTGGTCCCCGCTCCCCCGTTCGCAGCAACGACCGTCTCCGGCACGGGAACCGCGATGCCGGCGCTGCCGCTGCCCCGCACCCGGGTGGTCACCTCGCGACCCGCGGCCTCGGCCGGTGTCGCGTACTCGAGCTCCGCCTGCGCACCACCGGTCAGGATGGCCGTGAGCACGGCGTGCACGTACACCGGGTCCGCGACCGCGTCGTACACCCACCTGCGCCCGAGTACGGAGTGCTCCATGGTTGCGATCAACGCCGACTCGGCGCCGGCCAACGGGGATCCGCGGTAGGTCAGCGGGACCTGCAGCACCTGCCCGTCACCGGTGCCGAGCAGGTGCGTCTCGATCCCCACCGCCCCGGCGGGGTCGTCGAATCGATACGCGCCGACGACCTGCAGCGCGGTCGTGTCGGCGTCACCGGTCCAGGGCTGCTCGGGAACCCAATTCCGGAGCAGTTCGATCTTCGACGGAACCAACCGGGCCTGGTGGATGAGCGCCATGCCGCCGACAGTACGCGGGGCGTGGGGGCGAACGAGAGAGAGCCACTTCCTCGTCAGCGAGAAAGTGGCTCTGTCGTGCAGTTCAGAACTTTGTGGAGCCTAGGAGATTCGAACTCCTGACATCTGCCTTGCAAAGGCAGCGCTCTACCAACTGAGCTAAGGCCCCGTCCGCGTCAGCGGCTGGTGACCTCGTGCCAGACGTCCGCGCTGCGGTGCTGCGACCGCAGCTTGGTCAGTCCGAAGAGCACCGTCACAACGGCTGCTGCGAGTAGCAGAACCTTCATGCTCGAACCCTTCGTCGGCACGGGGAGTGGGCCTAGGAGGACTTGAACCTCCGACCTCTTCCTTATCAGGGAAGCGCTCTAACCGCCTGAGCTATAGGCCCGTATTCGGTACGAAAAACTTGTCTCTCGAACCGAGGCATGAGATTACCCCACCGACCCGCGGCCACCAAAATCGGGCCGGTGGGGAATCGAAATGCCAGGTCAGTCGCGGTCCGCCAACGTCACCTCGACGCCGCCGACCAGGTCGGTGCAGAGGTTGTAGATGAACGAGCCGACGGTCGCCAACGCGGTGAACAACACGACGTTGACCACACCGATCAGCGCCGAGTAACCGAACACCTGCCCCGCCGTGACGAGGCCGCTGTTGCCGGACTCGGAGACGATGTCGGTGAAGGCGTTGTTCAGCCGGTCCCAGACGCCCATGCCGTCGAGCACGATGTAGAGGAACCCGACCGCGAACATCCAGACGAAGAACAGCGCGACCGAGAGCACGAGGGACACCTTGAGCGTGGACCACGGATCGATCTTGCGGATCTGAACGGAAGCCCGCAGCGGATCGCCGACGGGGGTGGTCGCGGCGACCACCAGCGACGGCTGCTTGCCGGTGCCGGGCGCCTGGACCGGCTCCGCCGGGATCGGGTGCTTGACCTCGGAGAGGTCCGGCAGATCCTTGGCGAGGTCGGTCCGGTCGATGTGCCGGGTCGGGCCGTCGATGACGGCGGCCTTGGCCTTGGCGGTCTCCCGTTGCGCGGCCCGGGCGGCCGGGTCGACCGCGGGCGGACGCGTGGCGGCCGGCGCGGCGGCCGGCTGCGCGGCACCAGCCGGTCCGCCGTTGACCTGGGTACCGCGCTGCCAGGGCGGGGTCTGACCCTTCCCTGCCGCCGCGGCCGGTCGGGTGACCGGACCGGCGGGATCCTGCGGCCGGGCGGGGCCGGGCTGCGCCGGACGGGTGCCGGCGGCCGGCGGCTGCTGCGCGGGCCGTCCGGTGGGGGCGGCGGGCGGCTGCTTGCCGGCAACCGGCTCGGCCGGTCGCTGGGTGGGCGGCTGTGCACCCGCGGGACGGCCGTTCTGCGGCTGCGGCGCCGCGGGCGACTTCGGCTGCGGTGCCGGCGCCGACTTCGGCGCGGCAGCCGACTTCGGCGCCTCGGTGGGCGCATTCGGCGTCGCGGGCGCGGACTTCGGGGGCTCTGCCGGCCGTTCCGCACCGGCGGGCTCGGCGGACTTCGCCGGTGCCGCGGCGGGAGCCGGGGCGGAGGGCCGCGCAGCACCCGTCTGGGGAGGCTGCGACGGTCCGCCCGACTGCGGGGCCGGGGCGCCCGACTGCGCGCCGCTCGCGGGAGCCGACTGCGGTGCGGCGGGAGCCGGAGCGGACGGCGGGGTGACCGGTTTCGGGGATCCGCCGGCGGGCTGCGCGGCACCCCCCTGGGGCGCCGGAGCGCCCTGGGCCGGTGACTTCTCCGCCTGCGCGGGACTCGGGTTCGGGGTGGGTGCCCCGCCCGGCCGGTCCCCCTGCGCCGGCGCACTCGGCGCCTGCTCGGCGGGGCCGGTGGCGGGTGCCACGCGGTCGCTGCCGGGCTGATGGGGAGTGGTCACTTACGACTCCTTCGGTGCGTCGGTCGCGGCGGCGTCGGACTCGTCCGGTTCGTCGGCGTTGCGCGCGATCGCGAGCAGGGTGTCGCCGTCCCCGAGGTTCATCAGACGCACGCCCTTGGTCTGGCGGCCGGCCTTCCGGACCTGCTTCGCAGCGGTACGGATGACACCCCCGCCGGAGGTGATGGCGTAGAGCTCGTCGTCGTCGTTGACGATGAGCGCTCCGACCAGGGTGCCACGGCGCTTGTCGTACTGGATGGTGAGCACGCCCTTTCCGCCACGACCCTGGACCGGGTAGTCCTCCATCGGGGTGCGCTTGGAATAGCCGCCCGATGTCGCGACCAGCAGGTAGGTGCCCTCCCGCACGACGTTGAGCGAGAGCAGCTCGTCCTCACCGTTGAACCGCATGCCCTGCACGCCGGAGGTGGCGCGACCCATCGGCCGCAGCGCCTCGTCGGTGGCGGAGAAGCGGATCGACTGCCCCTGTGCGGAGACCAGCAGCAGGTCGTCCTCGGAGGAGCAGAGCACCGCGCCGACCAGTTCGTCCTCTCCCCGCAGGTTGACGGCGACGATGCCGCCGCTGCGGTTGGAGTCGAAATCGGTGAGCTTGGACTTCTTGACCAGGCCGTTACGGGTGGCGAGCACCAGGTACGGCGCATCCTCGTAGGTCTTGATCTGGATGATCTGCGCGATCCGCTCGTCCGGCTGGAACGCCAGCAGGTTCGCGACGTGCTGACCGCGGGCGGTGCGGCTGGCCTCGGGAAGCTCGTACGCCTTGGCCCGGTAGACCCGGCCCTTGGTGGTGAAGAAGAGGATCCAGTCGTGGGTCGAGCTGACGAAGAAGTGCTTGACCAGGTCGTCCTGCTTGAGTCCCGCGCCCTGGACGCCCTTCCCACCACGCTTCTGCGAGCGGTAGAGGTCGGTCTTGGTGCGCTTGGCGTAGCCGGTCTCGGTGATCGTGACGACCACGTCCTCGCGGGCGATCAGGTCCTCGTCCGAGACGTCCCCGTCGGCCGCGATGATGCGGGTGCGGCGGTCGTCGCCGTACTTGTCGACGATCTCCTTGAGCTCGTCGCGGACGATGGCGCGCTGACGCTCGGGCTTGGCCAGGATGTCCTCGAGGTCGGCGATCTCGCGCTCGATCTCGGCGAGCTCGTCGATGATCTTCTGCCGCTCGAGGGCCGCGAGGCGACGCAGCTGCATCGCCAGGATCGCGTCGGCCTGGATCTCGTCGACGGTGAGCAACTCGATCAGGCCCGCGCGCGCGATGTCGACGGTCTGCGACGCCCGGATGAGCGCGATGACCTCGTCGAGCGCATCGAGCGCCTTGACCAGGCCGCGCAGGATGTGGGCCCGCTCCTCGGCCTTGCGCAGCAGGTAGCGGGTGCGCCGGACGATGACTTCGAGCTGGTGGTTGACGTACAGCCGGATCATCTGGTCGAGCCGCAGGGTGCGCGGCACGCCGTCGACGATCGAGAGCATGTTGCAGCCGAAGCTGGTCTGCAGCTGCGTGTGCTTGTAGAGGTTGTTGAGCACGACCTTGGCCACCGCGTCACGCTTGACCGTGACGACGATCCGCATGCCGACGCGGTCCGAGGACTCGTCGTGGATGTCGGAGATGCCCGCGATCTTCGCGTCGCGCACCTGCTCGGCGATCGAGGTGATCAGGTTGTCGGGGTTGACCTGGTACGGCAGTTCGGTGATGACGATCGTGGTGCGCCCCTTGGCGTCCTCCTCGATCTCGACCACACCGCGCATGCGCACCGAACCGCGCCCGGTCCGGTAGGCGTCGCCGATACCCTGCCCACCGACGATCAGACCCGAGGTCGGGAAGTCCGGTCCCTTGATCCGCTCCATGACGGCGTCGAGGGTGGCTTCCTCGTCGGCCTCGTAGTTCTCGAGCGCCCAGTAGATCGCCTCGGCCACCTCGCCCAGGTTGTGCGGCGGGATGTTGGTCGCCATGCCGACCGCGATGCCGCCGGAACCGTTGATCAACAGGTTCGGGATGCGGCTCGGCAGGACCGTCGGTTCCTGGGTCTTGCCGTCGTAGTTCGGCGTGAAATCGACCGTGTCGTGGTCGATCTCGCGGAGCATCTCCATCGCCAGCGGCGTCAGGCGGCACTCGGTGTAACGCATCGCGGCGGCGCCGTCGTTGCCGCGGGAACCGAAGTTGCCCTGGCCGTCGACGAGCGGGTACCGCAGCGACCACGGCTGCGCCATCCGGACCAGGGTGTCGTAGATCGAGGTGTCGCCGTGCGGGTGGTAGTTACCCATGGTGTCCGCGACGGGGCGCGCCGACTTCACGTAGCCGCGGTCCGGGCGGTAGCCGTTGTCGTACATCGCGTAGAGCACGCGGCGATGCACGGGCTTGAGCCCGTCGCGCACGTCCGGCAGGGCACGCCCCACGATCACGCTCATCGCGTAGTCGATGTAGCTGGACTGCATCTCCTGCTGGATGTCCACCGGCTCGACGCGGTCGTGCCCCGGTTCCTCCGGCGGCAACGTGGTGTCAGTCATCGGCTCCTCTTCTTCTCAGCGAACGGTCCTGGTAGAGCCTGCGGACCCGGGGCGCGCGAAGCGTCGAAGATCGAAGGCTCCGATGCCAGGCACGCGCAACCCGTCAAGTCTATAGGTGCAGGTCAGCCAGACCCGGCAGCACTCGCTGATTGTCCGGCTTTCCGCGTCGAGTCGGGTCGGCCGGCGAGGGTGGTGACGTTCTAGCCGACCGGCTGGCCGAGTCGGGTGAGGGCGTACTCGGTGATCGTGACCAATGCGCCCTTCGCCGACTCCCGGCTGCGGGCGTCGATGGACATGATCGGCACGTGCGCGGGCACCGCGAGGGCCTGCCGGATCTCCTCGAGCGGGTATCGCGGCGCGTCGTCGAACTCGTTGACCGCGACCACGAAGGGCAGGTTGCGGGCCTCGAAGTAGTCGACTGCGGCGAACGACTCGTCGAGCCGACGGGTGTCGATCAACACGATCGCACCGATGGCACCGCGGATCAGGTCGTCCCACATGAACCAGAACCGCTGCTGGCCCGGCGTGCCGAACAGGTACAGGACCAGGTCGGGTGCGAGGCTGATCCGGCCGAAGTCCATGGCCACGGTCGTGGTCGCCTTCTGCGGGGTGGCGCTGAGGTTGTCCACACCGTCGGAGGCGTTGGTGACCAGCGCCTCGGTCCGCAGCGGGACGATCTCCGACACCGCGCCGACGAGGGTGGTCTTGCCCACGCCGAAGCCACCGGCGACGACGATCTTGGTCGAGGTCACCCGGTCGCGCTTGGGGCTAGATGTTGCGTAGTCCACCGAGGACCCTTTCGATAAGTTCACGACGTTCACTGTCGCTCGAGTCGTCTTGCAGCGTTGCCAGGATCCGCAGATGGCCCGCCTCGACGAGATCGGCGACGAGGACCCGCGCCACTCCGATCGGCACGCCCACCCGGGCGGCGATCTCGGCCACCGAGGGCGACTGTGCGCACAGCGCGACGATCGTCGCCTCGATGTCCCCCAGGTCGGGGGGTTGGTTGTCCCGGAGCGGCATCGTCTGGATCAGGGCCTCGAGGGCCAGTTCCACTGCCGGCTTCGTCCGTCCCGAGGTGAGCGAGTACGGGCGAACCAGGCTCGGTCCGCGCTCGCTCGCCTCGTCGTGCTCGTCGTTCATGGCCACATCCCGGTCAGGTTCCGAGCGGCGCTCGCGGCGTGGCCTGCACCGAGCTGCCGACCCGCTCCACGAGAAGCGCCATCTCGTAGCCGACCTGCCCGATGTCGCACGACGAGGAGGTCAGCGTGGCCAGGTGCGAACCGTCGCCGACACTCATCAGCAACAGGTAGCCGCGCTGCATCTCGACGACCGACTGCAGGACCCCGCCGCCGTCGAAGAGGTTCGACACCCCGGCCGACAGGCTCGCGAGTCCGGAGGTGACCGCCGCGAGCTGCTCCGCTCGGTCGAGCGGGAGGTGGGCGCTGCCCGCCATCAGGAGGCCGTCTGCGGACACCAGCACGGCGTGCGACACGCCGGCGATCTCCCTGGCGAAATTCGACACCAACCAGTCGAGAGGGCGGGCGCCGCCGGAGCCCTGCTCCCCGTTCGACACGATTCCCTGATCGATGCTCATCTGTCTCCTCCGATGCTGGCGCGCTCGGCCGAGCTCGCTGCGCGGCCCTCGCGAATTCCCTTTTGGTGGCGGCTCAGATTGTCCCGGACGGCCTCCGGATCACGCAGCCGAGGGCGGGCTGCACCCCCGCCGTTGGCGTCGACGCCACCCGGCACCAGCCGATGTCCCGGCCTGCGCTGTGGCAGACCCGATTCGGTCCTGGCCTCCACCGGCGCCTCGCTGGCCCGGTGCGCGGCGGTCCAGCCCTGGTCCGCCGCGGACGTCCACTCGCGGTTTCCGTTGTCCGTCGACGAGATCGGATCCGTGAGCCAGTCGGTGACCATGCCGGAAAAGATCGGCGTTCCGGTGGTCGTAACATCCTGGGACGCAGTGACATTCGGACGCGCCTGGAAGAACGACGCAGTCTTGGCGGCGTTGGTCCGGTAGCGGTGACGCGTCGCCCGAGGCGAGTCGTCGAACGACTCGGCACCCGCAGGCTCGGAGATTCCGACGCTTCCGAAGACCGGCGCAGCGGGCATCGGCGGCGGCACCGGCGTCGTCGGCACCTGAATCTGTGGCGCGGGCGTGTGTTGCACGGGCTCCGGGGTCATCGGGAGCGGAGCGGGAACCGCGGCACCGGGCATGCGCTGCGGCAGCTCCGTCGCGCCGGGAGTACGCCGGGGCAGCGATCCGGCCGGGTTCGGCACGGGCGCCTGCTCCTGCCGGGCGGGTTCGGTGACCAACTGCGGCATCTCGCCGGACCGGACGACGGTCACCTGCGGCATCTCGCCGGACCGGACGCCGGCCACCTGCGGCAGGCCCGCGGTGTCGACGCGCTGGATCGGACCGGTCTGGGTCATCTCCAGCGGCGAGACCAGCAGGGCGTCCGGAATGTGCACGCTCGCGGTGACACCCTGATCGCGCGCGGTCTCGAACGTCCGCCGTAGCCGCACGGTGAGTCCGTGGCGCGCCGCGAGACGGCTGACCACGAACAGGCCCATGTGCCGGGCCGTTTCCGGACTGACCTCACCGCCGGAGGCGAGTCGATCGTTGATCTCGGCCATCTGGTCGGCCGGAATGCCGATTCCGGCGTCGGCGATCTCGAGGACCACGCCTCCGTCGACCGCGCGGGTGAAGCCGATCTTCACCTTGCTCTCCGGCGGGGAGGCCCGCAGCGCGTTGTCGACGAGTTCGGCCAGCAGGTGCACGACGTCGGTCGCGACGGCACCGCTCAACGCACCCTGCGGGGTGGACCCGACCTGCACCCGCTGGTAGTCCTCGACCTCGGACATCGCGGCGCGCACGGTGTCGCCGAGCTGCACCGGGGCGGACTGGGCGCGGCGGACCCGGTTGCCGGAGAGGATCAGCAGGTTGTCGCCGTTTCGACGCATGCGGGCGGCGAGGTGGTCGAGCCGGAACAGGCTCTCGAGCCGCCGGGGGTCCTTCTCCTCGAACTCGAGGTTCTCGATGAGGCCGAGCTGCTGGTCGACCAGCGACTTGCTGCGCCGGGCGAGGGTCTCGAACATGTCGCCGATCTGCAGTCGCAGGTGCGCCTGCTCGCCGGCGAGCTTGAGTGCCTGACCGTGAATGTCGTCGACGGCGCGCGCGAGCTGGCCGATCTCCTCGTTGGTGTGCACCGGCATCGGTTCGAACTCGGTCACCGCCGAGGCGTCGCCGACCTTGATCTGTTCGATCGCCTCGGGGAGGTCCTCGTTCGCCACCTTGAGCGCCCCGTGCCGCAGTCGGCGGATCGGGCGGACCAGCGACCGTGCGACCAACAGGCCCAGCAGGATCGTCGCGATCAGCGTGGCGAGCACCACGACGGCGTCACGCAGCGCCGCGGACCGGGTCTCGCTCGCCTTCGCGGCGACCTTGTTGGTGATCGAGGTCGTCGAGTTCTTGATCAGGTTGGTGTAGATCTGCTGGCTGGAGATCATCGAGTCGCGCAGGTCGAACAGCGGCGGCTGCCCCGGAGGCGCCGCGGACACCATGTCGGTGCGGTCCTTGACCGCCTGGCGCAGCGTGGTCAGGGTCGGGTCGTTGTCGGGGAAGTAGCGCGCCAGGACGTCGATCAGGGCCAGCTCGGAACCGTTGGCCGAGATCAGCGCGGTGATGGGGGCCTTGGGATTCTCGACGAGCGCGAGGATGGCCATCGTCTGGTCGAACAGGCGGCGCTGTGCGGCCCAGGCGTCGACGAGCCGGTTTCCCTCCTTGAGGATCGTGTCGTCGCCGATCGGGGAGATGACGTCCGCGACGGTCTTGGCGGCGTCGTTCTGGATCGCGGTCGTGCGGGAGGTGACCTCTTGGACGCCCATCTTCGGCATCTGCCCGCGGAGCGACTCTGTCGCGGCGATGATCCGGTTGACGTTGGTCGCCACGGCGGGGTCGAGGTCTGGATTCGCCACCGTCTCGCGCATCGCCGCCATCGTCTGGTCGACCTGGTCGGCGTCCGCGGGGGAACCCGTGTGGGAGATGGCGCCGCCGACGTACAGACCGAACGCGGTGTCCATCGCCAGCAGCGGCGCCACGATCGACGTCTGGTCCGCGGCGTCGCTGAAGTGGGAGGCGGTGGTGAGCTCGTCCTGCACGCGCAGGCCACCGAGGAACACCGCAACGGTGACCGGGAGGGCGACCACCGCGGTGACCTTCCAGCGCAGACTCCAGCCCTCGAGTCTCCACGACCTGTTGACAGGCGGCGATTGGGTCTTCATCTTCCTAGCTCACTTTCCACCCAGGCCCGTGCGAGGCCCCGCGCTCGCGCCGCTCTCCGGGATCACTGAACGAGTGTTCCGCGGGGAGTCGAGAACAGACTCCTGGGCGGTACCGGAGTGTAGAGGCTCCGAGGCCCGAGACAGAAGTCTTACCGTTCCCAAGTTGTTATCGGGCCGTGATCGTAGGTTCGTCAGCGCCGGCCAGACCGGACGCAGCAGTCACAGTGATGTCACCCCGCCTCACCAGCTTCACCGTTATACGCCGAGCAGGCAGAGAAAGTGATCTACATCACAGTTTGCCCGCTCGGCGTAGCAACTCACTCACACGTCGAGGAAACGGACGTCCTTCGCGTTGCGGGTGATGAAACTGCGGCGTGCCTCGACGTCCTCACCCATGAGGACGCTGAAGAGCTCGTCGGCGGCCGCGGCATCGTCGAGCGTCACCAGACGGAGGACCCGGACGCTCGGATCCATCGTGGTCTCCCACAGCTCCTTGGCGTTCATCTCGCCGAGACCCTTGTAGCGCTGGATGCCGTCGTCCTTGTTGATCTTCTTGCCGGACTTGAGGCCCTCCTCGAGCAGGCCGTCGCGCTCCCGGTCGGAGTACGCGAACTCCGGCTCCGACCGCTGCCACTTGAGCTTGTACAGCGGCGGCTGGGCGAGGTAGACGTGCCCGTGCTCGACCAGCGGCCGCATGAAGCGGAAGAGCAGGGTCAGCAGCAGGGTCGCGATGTGCTGACCGTCGACGTCGGCGTCGGCCATGAGCACGATCTTGTGGTACCGGAGCTTGGCGATGTCGAACTCGTCGTGGATGCCGGTGCCGAACGCGGTGATGATCGACTGGACCTCGGCGTTCTTGAGGACGCGGTCGATCCGGGCCTTCTCGACGTTGATGATCTTGCCGCGCAGCGGCAGGATCGCCTGGTACATCGAGTCGCGGCCGGACTTCGCCGAGCCGCCGGCCGAGTCGCCCTCCACGATGTAGATCTCGGACTTGCTCGGGTCGTTCGAGCGGCAGTCCGCCAGCTTGCCGGGCAGGCCACCGAGGTCGGTGGCGCTCTTGCGACGGACCAGCTCGCGGGCCTTGCGGGCCGCGACGCGGGCCTGCGCCGAGGAGACGGCCTTGTTCACGATGGTCTTCGCGTCGGCCGGGTTGGACTCGAACCAGTGCCCGAGGTGCTCGTTGCAGGACTTCTGCACGAAGGACTTGACCTCGGTGTTGCCGAGCTTGGTCTTGGTCTGGCCCTCGAACTGCGGCTCGCTGACCTTTACCGAGATGATCGCCGCGAGACCCTCGCGGATGTCGTCGCCGGTGAGCTTCGGGTCCTTGTCCTTGAGCAGCTTCTTGTCGAGCGCGTACTTGTTGACGGTCGCGGTGAGGGCCGCGCGGAAGCCCTCCTCGTGGGTGCCGCCCTCGTGGGTGTTGATGGTGTTGGCGAAGGTGTGCACGGACTCCGAGTACCCGGAGTTCCACTGCATCGCGACCTCGAGCTCGTGCCCGGTGCCCTTCGCGGTGAACCCGACCACCGAGTTGTGGATCGACTGCTTGGTGCGGTTGATGTGCCGCACGTAGTCCTCGAGGCCGCCGGGGTAGTGGTAGGTGCGGGTGCGGACCGACTGGACCTCAGGAGTCTTGGTCTCGCCCGTCTCGTACTCGGCGTCCGCGGCCACCTCCTCGTCGGTGATCCGCTCGTCGGTCAGGGTGATGGTCAGGCCCTTGTTGAGGAACGCCATCTCCTGCAGGCGGCGGGCGACGGTCTCCGCGTTGTAGGTGGTGGTCTCGAAGATGTCCGGGTCGGCCCAGAATCGGACGGTGGTGCCGGTCCGGTTCGTCGCCTCGCCCTTGACCAACTCACCGGGCACCGCGTTGGTGTAGGTCTGATTCCAGTGGTGTCCGTCGTTGTCGATCTCGACCTCGACCTTGGTGGACAGCGCGTTGACCACCGAGATGCCGACGCCGTGCAGGCCACCCGAGACCGCGTACGCGTCGGAGTCGAACTTGCCACCCGCGTGCAGCTGGGTCATGACGACCTCGACGGTGGGGACACCGGAGGCGTGCATGCCGGTCGGGATGCCACGGCCGTCGTCGACGACCTGGATGCCGCCGTCGGCGAGCATCGTGACCCCGACCGTGGTGGCGTAGCCGGCCATCGCCTCGTCGACGGAGTTGTCCACGACCTCCCAGATCAGGTGGTGCAGTCCTCGCTCGCCGGTGGAACCGATGTACATGCCGGGCCGCTTGCGGACCGCCTCGAGACCCTCGAGGACGGTGATCGAGGAGGCGCCGTACTCCTTGTTTCCAGTGCTCTTGTCTGACTTCTGGGCAGCCACGGGAGGGGTGCTCTCCTTCTCATCTGCACGACGGTCTCATCGGCATGGCGATCGCGGCCGGTCGAGCGGCCGCGAGGTACCTGCCCATCCTACTGGCACGGACGAGACCGAGGACGTGTACGACACCCCTGAGCTGGCCGTAGACGCGATTTCGGCCGCCCGGGTAGGTCCGGACCTGCCCGCGCCCGTCAGGAAATGGCGGCGGACTCCTCGCTCGCGCCGCGCTCGATCACCGAGGTCACGAACTCGGTGGTCAGCCGAGCGAGGTCCTCGGGGTGCGAGATCGGCGACCAGTGGCCCGACGGGATCTCCCGTCGCCGCAGGTCACTGACCCATTCCTCGGTGTCCTCGTATCCGACCGGGCGCACGGCCTTGTCGTGCAGTCCGAGGATCAGCTGCACCGGGACGTCGGTGCGTCGCTGCGCGGGGTTGCCCAGCTTCGCCCGGATGTTCGCCCGGTACAGCTTGAGACCGTTGACCATGTCCGCCCGCAGCGTCGGCGCCGAGTGCACCGCCTTCGGATCCTGGCCCTCGAAGAAGCGCAGGAACTGCGGCCAGATCCGGTCCATGCCGAGCCGGAAGGGCAGCGGTCCGAGCACCGGCGTCTGGAAGAGCACCGTGTACGCCGAGGCCACCGCCTGGGTGAGCCGCTTCCACACCTTGCCCGGGGTGGGGTCGACGAACCCCCGCCGGGTCCAGGTACCGAGGTGGTCGAGATTCGGTCCGGAGACCGAGGTGAACGAGGCGATGCGGCGGCGCGCGTCCGGCTCGCACACCGCCTCCCATGCCTCCACCGATCCCCAGTCGTGCGCCAGCACGTGCACCGGCTCCCCCGGGCTGACCGCATCGATCACCGCGAACAGGTCCTGGGCGAGCAGCGCGAGCCGATAGTCCGCGACCGCCGCCGGCACCGTGGACTGGCCTGCGCCGCGGCTGTCGTACCTGATCACCCGGAACTTGTCGGACACCAGCGGGACCACCCGATCCCAGAGCTGGTGGGTGTCGGGCCAGCCGTGCACCAGCACCAGCGTCGGACCGGTCGGGTTGCCCTGCTCGAACACGGCGAGGCTGACATCGCCGTTGACGACGGTGGTCGCGACGGCCGGCGTATCGGATCGGGAACTGTTGGTGCTGTTGTTCATTCGCTCTTCCTTCACGGGTCACAGGTCGAGGACCAGTCGCGGCCCGGCGGAGCGGGACACGCAGATCAACATCTCGGTCTCGCGTTCGGCCGGGGTCAACCGGGTCTCGCGATGGTCCGGTTCGCCGGCGAGCACCCGGACCTTGCAGGTACCGCAGAAGCCCTGCTGGCAGGAGTACCCGACGCCGGGCAGCAGTTCCTTGATCACCGACAGGGCCGACTCGTCGGCGGGCACGGTGAGCACCTCACCGGTGCTCGCCAGTTCGACCTCGAACTCGGTCCCGTCGAGAACCGGTGGGGCACCGAACCTTTCGAAGTGCAACGCGGTGGCCGGCGTGGCCGGGAAGTTCTCCCGCACCAGGTCCAGCATCGGGCTCGGCCCGCAGCAGTACACGGCGCCCCCCGCCGCCGCCCGGCCGAGCAGGTCGTCGGCGGTCGGGACGCCGAACTCGTCGTCCGGACGGACGAAAACCCTTTCCTGCTCCCAGGTTTCGATCTCCTCGAGGAAGGGCATGGACTCACGGGAGCGCCCCGAGTAGACGAACTGCCAGTCCATCCCGGCCGCGCGGGCGGCGCGCACCATCGCCAGGATCGGGGTGATGCCGATGCCACCGGCGACGAACAACGCGCT
The DNA here is from genome assembly GCF_042754225.1 of Rhodococcus sp. NPDC059234. Classification (NCBI taxonomy): domain Bacteria; kingdom Bacillati; phylum Actinomycetota; class Actinomycetes; order Mycobacteriales; family Nocardiaceae; genus Rhodococcus; species Rhodococcus sp. NPDC059234. The sequence continues at coordinate 10,899 of NZ_JBHZAH010000025.1, read as the reverse complement.
GCCGTGCCCGACGAAGGGGAAACCGTTGCGCGGTCCGCGGACGCTGACCGTCGTGCCCGGCTGCAGTCCGTGCATCTCGATCGACCCGCCGCCGCCGTCCGGAATGGACCGGACCGCGATCCGGTAGTGGCTGCGGTCGGCGGGGTCCCCACACAGCGAGTACTGCCGTCGGCGGCCCGAGGGCAGGTGGAAGTCGAGATGACACCCCGGCTGCCAGGCAGGCAGTTCACCGCCGTCCGGGGCGCCGAAGGTCAGCGCGGCGACGTTCTCGTCCTCGGCCACGATGGTCCGGTCGGTCACCACGAGGGTCATCGCGGAGTCCGGGTTGTGGCCCGCGTGGCCCGGGTCGTAGTCGTGGCGGGCGACTGCGCCGACGTACCGGTCCGCGAATGCCTCGAGCGCGGTCATCACCCGGTCCCGTCGAGGTCGGCCGCGCAGATCGGTGGGAACCGCGGCGCGGGACTGGCGGGGTCGACGAATCATGGTTGGCAGCATGGATTTTCGTTTCCTGATGTCGAGGTCAGCGGAGCGCGGCCTGCGCGGCGGGCGACGACGCGAGGTACGCCACGGCCTGCGCGGTCGACCCCTCGCGGGAGGGGTGGTAGTCCCGCCGGAAGTACCGGCTCATCCGCTTGACCAGGTCGGTCGATGTCGGCAGCACGCCCCGTCGCCCGGCGGCCCGGAAGTCCGACAGGCGCGGACGGCGCCGGGACGGCGCCCAGTGCGCGAGTTCGGGATCGTTGGCCATGAGGAACCGGGTGCCCCGGATCCACAGGTATACGAGGACGGGGGTCGCCACCAGCTGGGTGCGCAGCCGGCGGCTTTCCCGCTTGTCGAAGTACCGCATCACGTCGTAGGCCACCGAGCGGTGTTCGACCTCCTCGGAACCGTGCCAACGGAGCAGGTCCAGCATCGTCGGGTGCACGCCGGCGGTGTCGAGTGCCCGGGCGTTGAGCACCCAGTCCCCGAGGAACGCCGTGACGTGCTCGATCGCCGCGATCAGCGCGAGGCGTTCGACCAGGTAGTTCTCGCTCCGTCCAGCGGTCAGGGGGCGGGGCCCGAGCAGCGTGGTGAACAGCCAGTTCATCTGGTCGGTGTACGGGGTCGTGTCCAGGCCCTTCGCCGCGAGGTGCCCGAGGACGCCGGAGTGCGCATGCGAGTGCATCGCCTCCTGGCCGATGAAGCCTGCGACGTCGTCGCGCAGCTTCTCGTCCTCGATGAGGGGGAGCGCCTCCTTGAAGGTCTCGACGAACCAGTCCTCCCCTGCCGGCAGCAGGATGTGCATCACGTTGAAGACGTGGGTCGTGAACGGATCTCCCTCGACCCAGTGCATCGGCAGGCCGGACCAGTCGAATTCGACGTCACGGGCCTGCAACAGGATGTGGTCCGGCTCCGCGGGCGCGTGGGCGGCTTCCGTCGACATCGGATTTCCCCTCCGGCGCCCGGACCGACCGGTCGCCTGTGACACGGTTCACTCACAAGAACGGAGGTAACCGTAACACGGGGTTATAGGTAAATCCAGGGTGGTCAGCCGTACGTGTCCCGCGGCCCGCGGCCACGAATGTGCCGCTCGCCCTTGCGCCAGCTCGGCGCGCTCGGTCCCGTGATCCGCAGGCTCGTCACCACGCCGTTCCCGACCGCGGCCGCGATCTTCGCGAGGATCTGGGACTGCATCATCCGCAGCTGGGTGGCCCACGCGGTCGATTCGGCGGAGATGCTCAGCACCCCGTCGCGCAGCCCGATCGGCTCGGCGTGCGAGGCGATGTCCTCGCCGACCACCTGGTGCCAGCGACCGAGCACCGTGCCCTCGGACACCCTCGGCGACCAGCCCCGGCTCTTGGCGACCGCACCGGTCAGGGACCCGAGTGTCTGCGGGTCACGACCGTCCGGACCGGCTCCCGACCAGCTGCGCCGGTTGCCGCCGCTGCGCAGCTTGGCCCGCGGCGAGGAACGACCCTGACCGACGGACTTGCCGCTGGCCTTCGCCGCGGCCCGCGCCTCCTCGAGGGCACGCCGGGCGAGGTCGATACCGCGAAGCTCCGGTTCGGGCGCGGTACCGCCCGTCGGCTCGTCTGCCATTCGCGTTCCCTTCGGTCCGGCTCGATGATAGATCCGGTCAGCCGAGCTTGGAGATCCGTCCGGACGGGGTGTCGACCGCCTCGACGGAGAATCGTGCCGCCTCGAGTTCCGGCGGCACGTCCTCGGCCACCGCCGCCGTGATCAGCACCTGTTCGGCGTCCGCGGCCACCACGGCCAGCGCGCGGCGGCGCTTGCGGTCCAGCTCGGCGAACACGTCGTCGAGCATGAGCACCGGGTCCGTGCCGTCCGAGCGCAGCAGCGCGAACGCGGCCAGCCGCAGCGACAAGGCGAACGACCACGACTCGCCGTGGCTGGCGAACCCCTTCGCCGGCTGATCGCCCAGTCGCAGCTCGAGGTCGTCGCGGTGCGGGCCGACCAGACAGACGCCGCGGTCGATCTCGCGCTGGCGGGCCTGCGCGAGCTCGACCAGGAAACTCGCCTCGAGCAGCTCGACGTCCTCGCGCACCCAGGCGCGGCCCCGCTCGAGCAGTTCCGGCGGCAGCGACCCGCCCAGGCTGCTGCGGTAGCCGATCGACGCCGGGCGCGACTCCGGCGCGATGTCGGCATAGGAGCTCGCCACGTGCGGCCCGAGCTCGTCGACCAGACGCAGTCGCCCGGCGAGCAACTCGGCACCGTGTGCGGCCAGATGACCGTCCCAGACATCAAGTGTCGCAAGAGCACTCGTGCCGTCACTGGACCTGGTGCCGCGACGCAACGCGCCACCGGCGGTCTTGAGCAGGGCCGAGCGCTGCCGCAGCACCTTCTCGTAGTCCGCCCGGACCGCGGCCATCCGCGGAATTCGTGAACACAGCAGTTCGTCCAGGAAGCGGCGTCGATCGCCCGGATCGCCGCGAACCAGCGACAGGTCCTCGGGCGCGAACAGCACCGCGCGCAACACGCCGAGGATCTCCCGGGGGCGGCGCACCGGCGAGGTGTTCATCCGGGCCCGGTTGGCCCTGCCGTCGTTGATCTCGATGTCGACCGCCAGCTCGCGGGAGTCGTTGACGACCACGGCACCGATCTGGGCCTGACCCGCGCCGGCCCGGATCAGGGGCGCGTCGGTCGAGACCCGGTGCGAGGACAGCGTCGCGAGGTAGCCGAGCGCCTCGAGCAGGTTGGTCTTTCCGTGCCCGTTCGGGCCGAGGAACAGCGTGGTCCCGGGGCCCGGCTCGAGGGTGACGGCATCCCAGGACCGAAAGTCCCGGAGCGAGAATTTTCGAACGAACACTTAGCCTGATTCCGAAACCCGTTGCACCGCATGCCCACCGAACTGGTTGCGCAGTGCGGACACCGCCTTCATGGCGGGCGAGTCCGACTGCCGGGAGGCGAACCGGGCGAACAGCGCGGCGGAGATCACCGGAGCCGGCACGGCGTGGTTGATGGCCTCCTCCACGGTCCAGCGGCCCTCGCCGGAATCCTGTGTGTACCCGGAGATGTCGGCGAACTCGGGGTCCTCGGCCAGCGCCTTGACCAACAGGTCCAGCAGCCAGGACCGCACCACGGTGCCCTTCGTCCAGGCGCGCAGCACCCCGTGCACGTCCGTCACCAGGTCTTCCGCCTCGAGCAGCTCGTAGCCCTCGGCGTAGGCGTGCATCAGCCCGTACTCGATGCCGTTGTGGATCATCTTGGCGTAGTGGCCGGCTCCGACCGGGCCCGCGTGCACGAAACCGTCGGCCCGGTCGCCCTCGGGACGCAGCGCGTCGAAGATCGGCATGGCCCTCGCCACGTCGGCCTCGGACCCGCCGACCATCAGGCCGTATCCGTTCTCGAGGCCCCAGACACCGCCGGAGACGCCGCAGTCGAGATAGCCGATCCCGTGCTGCGCGAGCAGGTCCGCGTTCGGCTTGTCCTCGGTGAAACGCGAGTTTCCGCCGTCGATGACGAGGTCGCCCGCCTCGAGGACGGTCGCGAGTTCGGCGATCGTGTCACGGGTGATGTGTCCGGACGGGACCATCACCCAGACCACCCGCGGGCCCTCGAGGGCACCGGCGAGATCGGCCAGCGACCCGACGTCGGTGACCTCGGGTCGCGGGTCGAACCCGACCACCTCGTGACCGTGCGCGCGCAGGCGCTCGCGCATGTTGAAGCCCATCTTGCCGAGGCCGACCAGTCCCAGTTGCATGATGTGGAAGTCCCTTCGCTCGGAAAGACGGGTGTGGCGCTCGAGGGTCAGCCGGGGAGGCGGACCGGCATCAGGAGGTAGGTGTAGTCGCTGTCGGGTGCGGCGAAGGTGCCGTTCTCGCCGGGCTGGGGCTCCTCCTCGGCGGCGGGCCGCAGGACCGCGGGCCGGCTCGGGGTGGTGAACCCGAAGGTGACCCGGTCACTGTGCAGCGAGCTCAGCCCCTCGGTCAGGTAGGCAGGGTTGAACGCGATGGTCAGAGCCTCGCCCTGGAACTGCGCCTCGAGGGCTTCCTCGGCGCGACCGGCGTCCTCGCCACCGGCGGAGAGCAGCAGCCCGTCCTCGGAGAACTGCATCCGGACCTGGGCGCCGCGCTCGGCGACCAGGGCGACGCGCTTGATCGCCTCGACCAGCGGGGTGACCTCGACCGTTGCGATGGCGGTGTGCTCGGGCGGCAGCAGCTGACGGAACTTCGGGAACTCGGCGTCGAGGAGTCGCGTGGTGGTGCGCCTGCCCTCTCCGACGATGCCGAGCAGGCCGTCCGAACCGACCGACGAACCCGAACCGAACGCGAGCTCCACCGGCGAATTCGATCCGCTACCAAGGGTTTTCGCAGACTCGGAGAGCGTCTTGGCGGGAATGAGAACGGCGGCGCTGGTATCCGGGTTGGCGGGCGTCCACTCGATCTGGCGAACCGCAAGACGGAACCTGTCGGTGGCCGCGAGGACCACGTTGGTGCCCTCGATCTCGACCCGGATACCGGTGAGCATGGGCAGCGTGTCGTCCTTGCCGGCAGCGACGGCGACCTGGCCGATCGCCTCGGAGAAGACGTCGCCGGGAAGCGAGCCGGTCTGCTGGGGAAGCTCGGGGAGCTGGGGATAGTCCTCGACCGGCATCGTCGGCAGCGAGAACTTGGCGCTGCCGCAGGCGATCAGCACGCGGGTGCCGTCGACGGTCACGTCGACGGGCTTGGCGGGCAGCGATCGGGTGATGTCCGCGAGGAGCTTGCCGGAGACGAGGGCCTGACCGGGAGTGGAGACCTCCGCCGAGATCCGGACCTGCGCGGACACCTCGTAGTCGAATCCGGAAACGGTCAAACCCTGCTCGTCGGCCGAGATGAGGACGCCACCGAGAACTGGCACGGGAGGCCTGGACGGAAGGCTTCGGGCCACCCACGCGACGGAATCCGCGAAATCTTCCCGAGCGACCCGAAACTTCATACTCCCGAGCTCCATCGCTGGGTTGATCCTCTCCGTAGGCATCGACGACATGCCGCGCCTGTGTGAACAGGCGGCAGAAGCACACCGTATGCCCTCAGGGCCGAAGTTGAAAGCCGAAACGGCGGCCGCGGTAGCGGCCCCGGTCGGGTGTGAACAGCCGCAGTCCACAGGACCTGTTTTCAGAGGATTAATTACAAGTAGAGATCAGCAGTAGTAATAGGCACTGTGGATTCTGTGGACCAAGCCGACAATTCGCAGGTCCGTCGGTGTGGCGGCGTGGGGATCGCTCGAGGAGCGGCTCGAGGACAGATCGGCGTCGCTGTGGACGAAGAAGTTGTCGTTCGCGACGATCCTCGAGTCATCCACAGATTGTTCGGGTTGTCCACATGGTTATCCACAGATGTGTATAGGTTTCGAGGAATCACAGAAGTGGCCCGATTCGGTGGCGCGCGGATCGGATGAGTGTTCGCGCGGACGCCGTCACTCACGAGTGCACGGAGCAGAGGTGGGGGCGTGCGACCCCCTGCGACGCACGCCCCCACCTCTGGCTACATGGTGGTCGCATCGGCGGACCCTGTCGCACCGGTCGTCGCGATCGGCCGTGCATCCCGGGTGCCGCTCGAGGCGTCGTCGCAGGTCCGGACGGCTATGCGGCGGGAGCCGCGAGTGCGACCCCACGCGGAGTGTCGTGCGTTCGCACGACACGGGACGTCGGGTTCGACCGGATCAGCGCTTGGATCGCTGCTTGATCCGCGCGGTCAACTCCTGCACCTGGTCGTAGACCTTCCGGCGCTCGGTCATCTCCTTGCGGATCTTCTTGTCCGCGTACATCACGGTGGTGTGGTCGCGGCCGAAGGTCTGGCCGATCTTCGGCAGCGACAGGTCGGTGAGCTCGCGGCACAGGTACATCGCGATCTGCCGGGCCTGCGCGAGCGGGCGGGCCTTTCCGGGGCCGCAGAGGTCCTCGATGCTGGTGGTGAAGTACTCCGCGGTCACGGCCATGATCGTCGCGGCGTTGATCTCGAGGGTCGACGAGTCCGGCATCAGGTCCCGCAACACGACCTCCGCGAGGGTGAGGTCGAGGGCCTGGCGGTTGAGCGAGGCGAACGCGGTGACGCGGATGAGGGCGCCCTCGAGTTCGCGGATGTTGCGTTCGATCCGGCTGGCGATCAACTCGAGCACGTCGTGCGGCACGTCGAGCCGATCCATCCGTGCCTTCTTGCTGAGGATCGCGATGCGCGTTTCCAGCTCGGGCGGCTGGACATCGGTGATCAGGCCCCACTCGAAGCGGGTGCGCAGGCGCTCCTCGAGGGTCGCGAGCTGCTTGGGCGGGCGATCGGAGGTGATCACGATCTGCTTGTTGGCGTTGTGCAGGGCCTCGAAGGTGTAGAAGAACTCCTCCTGGATGCCCTCCTTGCCCTCGATGAACTGGATGTCGTCGACGAGCAGCACGTCCGTCTCGCGGTACCGGCGCTTGAACGCGACCTTCCGGTCGTCGCGGAGGCTGTTGATGAAGTCGTTGGTGAATTCCTCGGTGGAGACGTACTTGACGCGCATGCCGGGGAACAGCCGCTGCGAGTAGTGCCCGGCGGCGTGCAGCAGGTGTGTCTTGCCGAGACCCGATGAGCCCCAGACGAACAGCGGGTTGTACGCCCGTGCCGGGGCCTCGGCGATGGCGACCGCGGCGGCGTGGGCGAAGCGGTTCGAGGCGCCGATGACGAACGTGTCGAAGGTGTACTTCGCGTTGAGGCTGTTGCCGCCGGACGCGGCCGGCGTGGTGGTGGGCGGCTTGGTGAAGTACGAGGGCCACGACTCGTGCACGCTGGCGATCGCCTCGCGGTCCTCGTCGATCTCCTCGTGGTCGACCGGTTCCGGTTCCGGCAGGTCGGCGTCGCCTGCTCCGGGCCGGCGGCGCCGGAAGGTCGGACGACTCGCGGCGGAGGGCTCGGCGAACGACTGCTCGGGAGGACGCGTCGCGACCGCGACCGGTTCCGGGTCGAGAACCTCGTCGGCGGGCGGCGCGATCCGCACCCCGAGTCCTTCGACGTCCTCAGTGAGGTGTCGGTTGAGAGCCTGAAGTATCGGCTCGCGCAGGTCGCGTTCGATCGCCTCTTGGACGAAGGAGGAGGGGACGGACAGCAGCGCGAAGCCCTGCGCGAGGGTGAGCGGGCGCACCAGCGCGAGCATCGCCTTCTGCGCCTTGGTCAGCGGTGGTCCGGACTCGGCGGCCGTCAGCTCAGCGAGGACATCCACCCATACCTCTGCCAGGGTGTTTGATTCCTCGTTCAACGTCGGTCCTCCCAGGTCAGTGCAGCAGAGCGAAGTCCGGACAGCTCTCGGTCACGTCAGCTGGCCGTGGTCTCCACCCCTGGGGATAACTTCCCCGCACAAGGCTACGAATATGCCACCTGATCTGTATTTCCACACAATTATCCACATGTGTGGATAAAGCACAGGGATGTCAGTCGACCTGCCGACTCGAGTGCCGGGAACGCGGTGTCACGCGGTTCACCTGCGAAGACGGACCCCGCGATGGTGTCCTCGGGGCGATCGGCCGGTTGCCGCGGTGGTCGCCGCGACTGTTACCCGGCTTACAGCTCGGCCGGTGCGGCACAATCGGTGGCCGGAAGCAAGCACCACGGCACACCTCGCGTGTCCGTGGGCATCCTGGTTTGACCTCACCGACGGCGCTGCGTACTCTCGTACAGTCACCTGAATTCGAGGTGGCGGTTTCGTGCTGGCTGAATTCTGTCGGCGTCAGCGGAGTCGTCGCGAGTTCGTCGGGGACCACCAATTTTCAGCTACAGATGGCGTCGAACGGCGCCGATGATCTCGAGGAGTGTTGACCGTGGCCAAGGGCAAGCGGACGTTCCAGCCGAACAATCGCCGCCGCGCGCGCGTTCACGGCTTCCGTCTCCGGATGCGTACCCGTGCGGGTCGCGCCATCGTTTCGGCGCGTCGCCAAAAGGGCCGCGCCTCCCTCACCGCCTGATTCCGGGCGCGGGAGCTCGGGGTGTTGCCTGAGCCGCACCGGTTGCGTCGACGGTCGGACTTCTCGTCCACCGTTCGTCGCGGCCACCGTGCGGCCCGCCGGGACATGGTCGTCCATGCCTTGGCGGGAACTCAGGACGAGTCGCTGATCAGCGACCCGGGTCCGCGTTTCGGTTTGGTGGTAAGCAAAGCTGTCGGGCCGGCGGTGATTCGACATCGAGTCGCACGCCGGCTTCGTCATATCTGTGTGAGCCTCGTACCCGAGGTGCCCGAGGGCACCAACGTGGTCATTCGTGCTCTGCCCGGCGCCGCCACGGCGTCGTCGAAGGACCTGGACCGGCAACTTCGGTCCGGTCTTCGCAAGCTCGATCTCCTTGTCCCCGTGGGCAATCGGGTATGAGTGACAGTCGCGGCGAGGTGCCGTCCGGGTTGGCGGCGTCGATTCGACGCGCCCCGGCCCGTGCGCTGATCTTCTGTATCGAGCTCTACCGCTCCTACGTCTCACCGCTGCGCCTTCCGACCTGCCGATTCACACCGACCTGCAGCGAGTACGCCGTCGATGCACTGCGCGAGCGCGGCGTCGTGATCGGCCTCGGGTTGACCGTTGTGCGCCTCCTCAAGTGCGCACCGTGGCACCCTGGAGGCTGGGATCCGGTACCGCCGCGCAAGTCCCGTCGCGGCCACGACCACCGCGCCGCCGACGCCGAGCGAGCCGGTAGGGATACTGGCAAGCAACCCCACGCTCTGGTGGACGTGAACGAACAGAGGAGTACCTAGAGCCGTGCTCGACTTCATCTACTATCCGGTGTCCGGGATCCTCTGGGTCTGGCACAAGGTCTTCGGTGCGATTCCGTTCCTCGGGCCGAACAGCGGCATCACCTGGGCACTGTCGGTGATGTTCCTTGTGTTCACCCTGCGCGCCATCCTCTTCAAGCCCTTCGTCAAGCAGGTGCGCACCACCCGCCAGATGCAGGAACTGCAGCCCCAGATCAAGGCCCTGCAGAAGAAGTACAGCAACGACCGCCAGCGGATGGCGCTCGAGATGCAGAAGCTGCAGAAGGAGCACGGCTTCAACCCGGTCATGGGTTGCCTGCCGGTGCTGCTGCAGGCCCCCGTGTTCATCGGCCTGTTCCACGTGCTGCGTTCGTTCAACCGCACCGGTACCGGCGTGGGTCAGCTCGGCATGTCGATCGAACAGAACGCCAACACCCCGAACTACTTCTTCAGCGTGGCGGACGTTCAGTCGTTCCTGGACGCCCGACTGTTCGGTGCCCCGATCTCCGCGGCGATGACCACGCCGAAGGCCCAGCTCGAGGCCTTCGGTCAGCCGATCCCGACGGTGTGGACCATCGCCGCGGTCGCGATTCCGCTGATGGTGATCGCGTCGATCGCGACCCACTTCAACTCCCGTGCGTCGGTGGCCCGCCAGAGCGCCGCCGCGGCCGCGAACCCGCAGTCGGCGATCATGAACAAGCTCGCGCTGTGGGTCTTCCCGCTCGGCGTGCTCGTCGGTGGCCCGTTCCTGATGATCGCGATCCTGCTCTACTGGGTGGCCAACAACATCTGGACCTACGCGCAGCAGCATCTCGTCTTCCGCCGCATCGACGCCGAGGAAGAGGAGAAGAAGAAGCTCGCACTCGAGCGACGCGCGGAGAATGCGCCGAAGCCCGGGGCTCGCCCGGATCAGGCGAAGAAGCGTAAGGCGACGCCCGCGGCGGCGGCTGCCGACGACTCCCCCGCGGAGGTCGTGGAGACCGAGGACGACAGTCCGGGTCAGACGCCGAAGCCCGGGGCGCGCCCCGCGGCCAACCGGGGCAAGAACCCCAAGCGCAAGCGGCGCTGACCGACGCAACGCTGACTCAAGGAAAAGAGAACGACGATGGCGAATGATCCGGATACCGGACGGGACGGAGACGACGAGGTCGTGGCGGTCGAAACCAAGGCGGAGACGGTGAACGTCGAGCCGGACACCGACGATGTCGAGGACGAGCTGGTCGAGGAGGGCGAGATCGCCGGCGACTATCTCGAGCAGCTGCTCGACGTCCTGGACTTCGACGGCGACATCGATCTCGACGTCGAGGGCGATCGGGCGATCGTGAGCATCGACGGCGGAGACGACCTGAGCAAGCTGGTGGGCCGCAAGGGCGAGGTGCTCGATGCCCTGCAGGAGCTGACGCGGCTGGCCGTGCAGCAGTCCACCGGAGAGCGCAGCCGCCTGATGCTCGACATCGCGGGCTGGCGGGCCGGCCGCCGCGCCGAACTGACCGAGATCGGTCTGGCTGCGGCCAAGCGGGTGCTCGAGTCGGGCGACCGTGAGTCCCTCTCGCCGATGACGCCGTTCGAGCGCAAGATCGTGCACGACGCGGTCGCTAGCGTCGAGGGCGTGTCGAGCGAGAGCGAGGGCGCCGAGCCCTCGCGGCGCGTGGTCGTCCTCAAGGACTGATCCCACTCCCCCAGGCTGTTCCAGTTGGCCCCCGACCGCTTCCGGTC